>CAZASA010000112.1:0-6830 GCA_964487685.1 uncultured Planctomycetales bacterium | reverse complement strand
TCTTTGTTGAGATCGACAAGGGCATTGAAGGGCTTTTGCATTCCTCAGAGATCACATGGCAGAAGAAGATGGTCAATCCTCAAGAGATGTTCAAATTAGGGGACATCATCGAAGTCCAGGTGATCAATGTGGACAAGGATGCCAAGCGCATTTCCTTGAGCATGAAACAGCTGGAAGAGAATCCCTGGAGCTCAGCCGCTGCTAAATTTACCGTCGGTACTTCTATCAAAGGCATTGTCCGCGGTTTTACCGATTACGGCGCTTTTGTGGAATTGGACAACGGTTTAGAAGGCATGATCCATGTTTCTGATATGTCATGGACCAAAAAGATCAATCATCCCCAGGAAGTTGTTCAAAAGGGCCAGGAAGTACAGGTCTTGGTCCTGGCGGTTGAAGCCGAAGCCCGTAAGATCACCTTAGGGCTCAAGCAAATGCAGCCGAATCCCTGGGAGTCCATCGCGAGTAAATTCGCGGTCGGTTCCGTGGTTGATTCAGAAGTGATCATGAACTCTAATTTCGGTGTTTTTGTGAAATTGGAAGATGATATTGAAGCGCTGGTTTATTCTTCAGAGATCGATAAAACTCAGGCCGCGGCCCTTAAAGCTGGGGACAAGCTTCAAGTGAAGATCATTAAGGTTGATGTCGAAGGCATGAAGATCGGCGTCAGCGCAAGGTTATAATAAATGGTGACGTCTACCAATTATTAATTGGTAGACGTCACCATTTTTTCTTCTTCCCTATATATGCCCACTCAAGAAGCCCTCAAGAAGATAGCCCGCGGGACAACCGAGATCATAAGTCTGGCTGACCTTGAAGCTAAGCTTAAAGAAGGCCGGCCTTTGATTATCAAGGCAGGTTTTGACCCCACCGCCCCGGATATCCATTTAGGTCACACAGTTTTATTGCGTAAAATGAAGCAATTCCAGGATCTTGGACATCAAGTGGTGTTTTTGATCGGGGATTTTACCGCTCAGGTTGGAGACCCGACAGGACGCAATGAATTGCGTAAAAAAATGTCTTTGGCGGACATTGAAAAGAACGCCGCCACCTATAAAGCCCAGGTTTTCAAGATCCTGGACCCTAAAAAGACAAAGATCGTCTTTAACAGCCATTGGCTTAATAAACTAACCCCTCAAGAATTGATGGAATTATCCGCTCATTTGACCGTGGCCCAAATACTGGCCCGTGCTGATTTCAAAAAACGTTTTGAATCCGGTAAAGAAATTAGTCTCATGGAATTCATTTATCCGCTTTTACAAGGGTACGATTCAGTCCACCTGAACGCGGACGTAGAAATAGGGGGTCTTGACCAGAAATTTAATCTGCTCATGGGCCGCCAGCTTCAGGAAGCTTATGGGCAAAAGCCCCAAGTGGTCTTGATGACGCCATTGCTTGAGGGTTTGGACGGTGTCAATAAAATGAGCAAATCTTTGGGCAATACCATCGGCATCAATGATGAACCCAATGATATTTTTGGCAAGGTGATGTCCATCAGCGATGAGTTGATGTTTAGATATTATGAGGTTCTGACTGAAATTAATTTAGATGATGTTAAAAAAATGCATCCTAAAGAAGCCAAATTACAATTGGCACAAATCATTGTTGAAATGTTCCATCCATTAAGCGAAGGCGCTAAAGCACGTGCGCATTTTGAAAGTACTTTCAGTCAGCACCAAATCCCGGAAAATATCCCAGAGCACAAGATCCAATCAGGGCAAAAACTCATTGATATAATGGTACTTATGAAGATGGCGGCCTCCAAGAATGAGGCCCGCCGTTTGATCAAGGAAAAGGCCGTCACGCATGAAGGAACTGCGGTTAACGACGAGAATTGGCCTTTGGCACCGGGCGTTTTAAAGATTGGAAAACGACGGTTTTTGAAATTAAAATAAAGTAAAAGAATATTCTTGACAACATTTTGTCCCGCGGATATACTTCAGGTTCATTATTTTTGCCTGATCGAAGGGCAAAATGCTGCAGGCGGTCAGATTTCTCGCCCCTGTAGCTCAGTTGGTAGAGCACGTCCTTGGTAAGGACGAGGCCAGCGGTTCAAAACCGCTCGGGGGCTTCTTAAATAAACCAAAAATCTTCTGTGACTCCGTTGTAATATGGCGGGGGAGCGCAAGAACCGGAAATAAATATGCGCGAGACAATTCATTTTCAATGCACGGTGTGCAATCGTATCAATTACAACAGTACCAAAGATAAAAAACAAAATCCAGACCGTCTGGAGTTGAAGAAATTTTGTGCTTTTTGCCGTAAGCGCACGCCGCACAAAGAGACAAAAAAATAAACTTTGACGCAAGAGTTGTTAGGCCTGTAGCTCCAATTGGTAGAGCGACGGTCTCCAAAACCGTGCGTTGCAGGTTCGACTCCTGCCAGGCCTGTATATTTCAAGGGGCAGGGGACGGATCTTTAATATGATCACTAATATTCAAAAATTTATCGGCGAAGTCATTGCGGAGATGAAAAAAGTCTCCTGGACCACCCGCCGTGAGCTGGTGGATTCGACGTTGATCGTCATTTTAAGTTCTTTTTTATTGGGCATATTTGTGGGGGTTATCGACTACGCTTTTTCCAGAGGTATCGCGGTAATTATTAAATAATGACTAAATGGTACGTTGTTCATACTCAAACAGGGGCAGAAGAGCGCGCAAGGGCCGGTCTTGAAAGCCGCATTGCCACGACAGAATTAAAGCAATTTGTCGAGGAAGTCGTTGTCCCGACCGAACAAGTTTCGGAAGTGCGCGGGGGCAAAAAGCGTATCACCGCCCGCAAATTCTTCCCGGGTTATCTGTTGATCAAGATGAACATGACCAAGGAAAGCTGGTATTTGGTCAAAACAACGCCGGGGATCACCGGATTTATCGGACCGGGGAGACAGCCTCAAGCCCTGACCGATATTGAAGTGGATAATATCCTCAAGCGTACGCAGGAAACCGAGTCCAAACCTTCCCCGAAGATCGTTTTCGAGGTCGGCGAGGCGATCCGTATCGGGCAGGGCCCGTTCGCGAATTTCAATGGTTCAGTGATGGAAGTCTATCCGGACCGCGGCAAATTAAAGGTAAGCGTGTCGATCTTCGGCCGTTCCACTCTCGTGGAACTAGAATATTGGCAGGTTGAGAAGATATAAAGGAATTGGATTATGGCTAAAGAAGCGGTTGCACAAATTAAATTATATGTTCAGGCAGGACAGGCAAACCCGGCTCCTCCGGTCGGCCCTGCATTAGGCCAGCATGGCGTGAATATCATGATGTTCTGCAAATCTTTCAATGATAAGACCAAGGGCCGTGATCCGCTGCCATTGCCTGTTGTCATTACAGTTTACAAGGACAAATCATTTGATTTTATCATCAAAACACCCCCGACATCAGCCTTGATCAAAAAGAGCGCTAAATTGGCGAAAGCCTCCGGCACCGCCGGCAAGGAAGTCATCGGCACTTTGACGGTCAAGCAGGTCGAGGAAATCGCCAAAATGAAAATGGATGATTTAAACACCATCGACATGAACGAGGCGATCATTACGATCACAGGCACCGCCCGTTCCATGGGTATTGAAGTCAAAGGATAAGGTTATGAAACTGAGCAAAAGAATGAAAGAAGCATATAAGAACATCGGGACCGTTGAAAGCCCCTTGTCATTACAGGATGCGGTCAATCGCCTGAGTAAGGCCCCCAAGGTGAAATTTGATGAGACCGTTGAACTGCATTTCAACCTCAATTTAGACCTCAAAGCCTCAGATCAGGGTGTTCGCGGTACCGTCGTACTGCCGCATGGCATCGGTAAAAAAGTCCGTGTTGCTGCTTTTTGTAAAGGTGACGCTGTTGCCAAGGCCCAGGCCGCCGGCGCTGATTATGTCGGCGACAATGACCTGATCGAAAAAGTGATGAACGGATTCATGGATTTTGACGTGGTGGTGGCAAGTCCGGATATGATGCGTGATTTGAGCAAATTAGGTAAGGTTTTGGGGCCTCGCGGTCTGATGCCGACACCAAAGGCAGGCACAGTAACGGCTGATGTGGAACGTGCGATCAAGGAAGTTAAAGCCGGACGTGTTGAATTTAAGTCTGACAAGCAGGGCGGCATCCATTTAGGGATCGGTAAGCGGTCATTTGATGAAAATAAAATTGTAGAGAATGCCCAATATGTTATTGAGGCAGTTAATCATGCCAAACCCTCAGCGGTCAAAGGCAATTTAATTAAAAGTCTGGCCCTGGCTACATCAATGGGACCTGGGATTAAGGTGATGCTATGATAAAAGCCAACGACAACCAAGAAAGCGGACGCTCAAGCCTTTTGATGAAAGTCGGAACGCTCTATCGTCAACATATGGCAACTTCCGTTAAGGAAGGGGTATCCAAGAAATCCAGCACCTTTGTGGTTTCTTATCGGGGGATATCATCCGCCAAAATGAATATCCTGCGCAAGGACCTGAAACGCAAAAAAGCACAGGTGCTGGTGTCAAAGACATCAGTAGCACGCAAGGCCCTTAAAGAGGCCAAATTTGAAGATTTAGCTGCCAGTATCGAAGGGCAGATGGCCTTGATCTTAAGTAATGCCGATGCATCGGAAGTCTCCAAGGTCTTAGTCAAGTTCGCCAAGGATTATGAAGGTTTTACCGTTCGCGGCGGTGTGCTGGACGGGGCTTTTTTAAGCGAAGCCCAGGTCAAGACGCTGTCCGATCTTCCGTCGAGGGAAGTGCTTTTGGCAAAACTTTTAGGTACCATGAATGCACCGTTAACACGCTTTGCCGGTGCTTTGAACGCGAAGACACGGGATTTAATGTCCATATTAAAACAAAAAAGTGAAAAGGTCTGACGCTCGTCTCGCGTCAGACACGTTATTAAATCTGCAACAGTATAAACAGGGAGGGTAGTAAGATGTCCGACACAGCCGTCAAAGAATTAGCCCCCAAACTTGAGGGGATTTACAAGGAAGTCACAGGTTTGACTGTCCTGGAATTAGCCGAATTAGTCAAGGCCATGGAAGATCGGCTTGGTATTTCAGCCGCAGCCCCTGTGGCCGTTGTCGCCGGTGGTGGTGCAGCCGCTGCAGCAGCGCCAGCTGAGGAAAAAACAGCCTTTGATGTCATCTTGAAGGAAGTTGATCCTGCCAAGAAGATCGGTGTTATCAAGGAAGTCCGCGCCGTGACCAATTTAGGGTTGGCAGAAGCCAAGACCCTGGTTGAATCAGCGCCCAAGACCATTAAGGAAGCTGTTCCCAAGGCCGAAGCTGAAGAGCTCAAGAAGAAGATCGAAGCAGCCGGTGGGAAAGTGGAATTGAAATAGTTGTTGATTCCCTTGAGAGCACATATCAGCACGCCTAAAAGACACGATCACTAACCTAAAACCAAAGGATGATTTATCATCCTTTGGTTCTATTGATGGGAATATATGGAAAAACTAAAAGTCAAAGATTTTAGTAAGTTCCAGGATAATTTCGAGCTGCCCAGTTTGCTCGATATTCAAACCCTTTCTTATGAAGAGTTCCTGCAAAGGAACGTGTCGACAGATAAGCGCAAGGACCAGGGTTTAGAGGAAGTTTTCCGTGAGGTTTTCCCTCTGGAAAGCTATGATGCACAGATCCGCCTGGAATACATCGGATATAATATCGGCAAGGAAAAATATTCCCGCTATGAGTGCCAGCGCCGGGGAATGACCTATGCCGCTCCCTTAAAGGTCAAATTACGGCTGATCACACCGGTCGATATCAAGGAGCAGGAAGTTTATTTCGGCGACTTCCCCCTGATGACCGATACCGGTACTTTTATCATTAATGGAGATGAGCGTGTCGTCGTCTCCCAGATCCAGCGTCCGCCGGGTGTTTCCTTTGAAGAGGAAACACATCCGACGGGTAAAAGCATCTATTACGGCCGTGTCATCCCCTCCCGCGGGGCATGGTTCGAGATCAAGTATGATCTTAACGATGTGCTGATCGCCTATGTGGACCGCCGCCGCAATTTCCCGGCCTCACAGATCCTGCGTATCATGGGCCTTTCGACGTCCGAAGATATGCAGAAAATGCTGGGTGACCGGTACGATAAATTAAAAAATACCCTCGAGAAAGACCATACCACCACCAAGGAAGATGCCCTGTTGGATTTCTATCGCAAGATGCGTCCCACCGAGCCTGCGACCGTGGAAGTGGCTGAAACTTTATTTTTTCGTTTATTCTTTGATCCCAAGCGCTATGATCTGTCCAAGGTCGGCCGTCACATCGTCAACCGTAAGTTGAACACCACGGTGTCGATGGATAATCGCGTCCTGGACATTGAGACCGTTGTTTCCGTGATCAAATATCTGATCTCCCTGCGTGAAGGCACCGGGGAATGTGATGATATCGATCACTTGGGCAACCGCCGTATCAAATCCGTCGGTGAATTAGTCCAAAACCAGGTGCGTATCGGTTTGGCGCGCTTAGAGCGTTCCATCAAGGAACGTCTGGTCGTCATGAGTTCTTTTGAGAACTTGACCGTGCATCATTTGATCAATTCCCGTTTATTTTCCAATCAGATCCAGGATTTCTTTGCGCGCAGCCAGCTGTCGCAGTTCATGGACCAGGTCAACCCGCTTTCCGAGATGACCCATAAGCGCCGCATGTCAGCGCTTGGACCAGGCGGTTTAAGCCGCGAGCGCGCCGGTTTCGAAGTGCGCGACGTGCATCCAACCCATTATGGCCGCGTTTGCCCCATTGAAACGCCTGAAGGCCCGAACATCGGTCTGATCGCGTCTTTGACCACCTGTGCGCGTGTCAACGAATTGGGTTTCATCGAAACGCCGTACCGTAAGGTCGTTAATGGAAAAGTTTCCAAAAAAAGCGAATTCTTGAC
>CAZASA010000111.1:0-6836 GCA_964487685.1 uncultured Planctomycetales bacterium | reverse complement strand
AGATTCTAATAAGAGCGTAGTCCGTTCCAAGCTCTCCGAAAGATATTTTGTCAATCGATATTGGGGCTTAAACATGAAACTAGAATATCATATTGTATAGGTATTGTATAGCACTATTGTATATAGAAAATAGTTTCTACTTATCATAACCCCGTTATGTCCTGTAGGTATAATTACTGGAATTGAATATGTCTATTTTATATCCCCCACCGAATCTCTATACTTCCGCGGGATGACAAGCGAAACCACCGCCGCACCAGAGAAAAACCACCTCCCGAATACATATGAAACGGTTGGCAGAAGAAATACTTAAATTTAGAACTCCCCTATCCCCTCTTTATAATAAAGAGGGGGATTAAATATAACGCAAATATAGCGCTTTTAGGCGGTTAGGGCAAGGAGAATTAAGCTGGCAGCCAAGAAAGCAACCATTGCTTTTCTTGGTAAGACAGAGATGGATTTTTGACACTATTCGGAGATGGCCAGCAGATGAAATTACAGCCTAGTTTATGGCCTAAAAGATAGGCATTGTATAAGTACTCATAGGTCCATCTGACCCATTGTTGGGTTTTATAGAATTCTGATACCCTTTCCTTCCGGCCTGCTTGGGCCAAAGCTTCGTTCATGATGTTGACGTTGTCATCCATAGGATTTAAGACTTCGGAGAAGACTTCGACCGGTTCAAGGGGTGCGATTTCCTGCAAAACTTCTTCGACCACATTTAAGGAGTGAAAAGGCATTACCGGAGCAATGGCGACATATACTGGAATCCCCCTATGGGCGGCCTGGGCAAGCATCCTGAGCCTTCTGGATGGTGCCGTGGCTTTGGGTTCCAGGATCCTTGCTAATTTATCATCCAGATATGGTAAAGATGTTCCCAACAATACTTGATCCGGGTATCGTTCTAAAATATCAAAATCACGTTCCACTAAAGCTGAACGCGTTTGTATACGAATGGTGTGGCCGGCCTCCAAAACCAACTGCAGGATTTGCCGGGTTATCTTGAGCTTGGCTTCAATGGGGCTATAACAATCGGTTAAAAAGCTTAAAAGGACCATCCCTCTGCCCCACTTGGTGGCATTTTTGCAAGGGTCAAAGGTCTTTAGTTCAGCCTCCAGACGGGTAATGAGGTTTTCCTTAGGAAAAATGTATTCTCCCCACTCCCTTTGGGTTTTACCGTTATTGGTAAACTTGACACCTGGCATGGCTGGGCAATAGCAATGCTTGCAGCCGTGCTCACAGCCGACATAGGGATTGATCACCCAGTCGCCTAGCTTCTTTTTCCAGAGTTTGGATTCGGAGATGATGGCCATAGGTTAATTACCTCAGAAGAGCTTTACCACTCTTCAGGTTTATGTATACTCGTACCGGTAATGGCAGCTGGTAATTGTGAAGCAGCTAATGAAGAATTTCTTATTTGTTTAGTAAAATGAGCTACTCCCATCAATTCTTTGGACGGGAAACAATTTGGTGGAAGCACCAAACCTATGAGTTTTTTATGATGCTCTTTGACCAAGGCAATGGCTTCTTTTAAATCGCTATCATTTGATAGAACTATGGCACAATCATATTTTTTCAACCAGGCATCGTTTAACAAATGTACAGCCAGATTGACATCCGAGCCCTTTTCTTCTGTTTTAATGATCTCTGCAGAAGAGTTCTTAGGAACGATTTTGTTTAAAGGAATCAAGACTTCCTCTTTATTCCTCCAATGTCTTGCTTGTCTTTCTTTAGAAAAAGGTGCCCAAACATTATGGCTCATAAATTGCCCATAATGAATTGATATCTCAGGAGTAGAGTGCTGCAATGCTCTTAAATATGCTTGTTGGCGGATCGGTTTTTACGGGTCGAATTTTCCAGAAACAATAGCAGTAAAATACTTAATTCCGACAATTTCATGCTTATCGTTGTCTAAAAGCCTCTGGAACAGTGCTTTTAGATCAAGCCATTTATACGCAGTATTCTTAAGTCCTCTATGGTAGAGGTTAAAACCGTCAATATAGATGTAGGTTTTTAGCTTCATAAAGTAGCAGGGGCTGCCACACGGGCTGCCCCGCGCCTTGGGTCGAAACCCAAGGGTAGTAATCTATTTGTTTAAATTGTACAATATTTTATCGAGCATTACCATAATTTGTAAAAATTTCTGGGGGCTAGAAATTCATCATTGGTTTGGGGGAAACCGATGTGTTAAGAATACTATTCCTACGAGATATTGTCAATCTTAAATTTTAGACAGGTTACGTGTGCTTTGCGCGGAGCGAAACCACCGCCGCACCAGAAAAAAACCACCGTTGAATTTATTTTAAACGGTTGGCAGAGAAAAATACCTAGTAGGATGCTCAAGAGTTCGGAGTTGCTTAGGGCTTTCTCGCCTTTTTGGAGGAGTTTTTCTCTAGGGCGGTCGTCGATGGGCCAGTTAGATATAGAATTAGCAGGCATAAGCTTCCTTGGATTAATGCTGTTGACCTTTTGATAAGAACTTGACAGGACAAAGCTAAATGATATAATTTAATTGTATCACGATGAGGGATCAACCAAAGGGTTTTGTCCCGCGGCTCATGTCCCTCTTTTTTATTGTCTTAAATACTCCAACCTTCCTCTCAAATCACTTACAAAAGTTATATCTAATCCAAATTTCTTCAAAAGGGTCGAATATTTATACTTATTTGGAATTAAAATCCTTTTGAGCTTATCCTTTTGCTTTAAGTATTCAATAAGGCAATAAAAATCCCCATCTCCTGTCACAATGACCGCTTTATTATAGTTATTCCACTCAATCATGCAATGAAGCACAAGCTCCGCATCTACATTCCCCTTGACCTTGCCGTCTTTGAAATCAAGTGTGGGTTTAAACACCAAAATATATCCATATTGCTCAAGAGAAGCATATAACGCCCGTTGTGTCGGAATATATCCTATAAATAGCAATGCTTTCATAACTTTGTATTTATCTTTGAGATATATGAGAAAACGTTTGTAATCCAGCTGCCAACCTTGATCTTTAATGGATAAATTTAAATTCTGGCTATCGATGAATGCGTAGTTGTTGGGCACAGTTCCCCCTTTGGAATTGCGCGGGGGAACGCTTGGATTAGATTAGATGATGTCGGTTTGGGGGATACCGAAGTTTGATGGCGTAGTGCAGGGACCATTAACATTACCCTCGCCACCTAAGGTAATGGCTAAGTCCTCCTGCGTCACTTGTATATAGAAATTATAAATTTTAAACTAATAAAAATCAAGTTATTTACAAGGTGCCAAATTGGCACCTTGAAGTCTCGGCTGCGGAGCGAAACCCCCGCTGCACCAGAGAAAAACCACCGTTGAATTCACCAATAACGTTTGGTAGAAAAAACCCCTAAAGACGACCTTAAAGACTTCCACTTTTAGGTCACGCATACGGGGCATTAATAGGTCGGCCACGTCTTGGGCGTTTTTGATCTGGGGACGGTCTTCCTTGATCTCTTCTTCCCTGAATCGCCGACCTATCTCGATGGCGGCTTTGAAGGGGCCTCCGAGCCAAAATGGTCCAGGATCTGGCGGCTTAGGTCTACCGCGCTGTGGCCTTTGGTGCCGGTACGTAGTAGGATGGCCAAAAGTTCGGAGTTGCTAAGGGTCTTTTCGCCTTTTGGAGTAGTTTTTCTCGTGGGCGGTCGTCGATGGGCCAGTTAATTATAGAATTTGTGCTCATTTGGCCTCCTCTTTAACTCCTATGTATCCAACTTTATGTCTTTTATATGGTTCAGGACCTGTTTGTTCGGGAACTGCCATCATACGTCTTATAGTTTCGAATATTTGGATGATCTTTTGATCATGAGTTTGGAATTTCTTTTCTAAATCATCAATTTTACGGGCTAGATCTTTATGGGATATCATCATTTCGCGTAGTTTGGTGAAAACGCGCATGATTTGAATGTTAACTTCAATGGCTCTGTCACTATTTAACACGCTGGAAAGCATTGCCACACCAAGCTCAGTAAAGACATACGGCAGCTTACGAGTACCACCCCAACTTGATATCGCAATTTGCGATATCAAGTTATCGAATTCTTGTTTCGTTAGCTGGAACATAAAATCTTCAGGAAATCTTTTTATATTTCTTTTTACTTGTTCATTTAATCTGAAAGTTTGAACCTTATATAACTCGGCCAAATCTCTATCCAGCATGACTTTTTTGCCATGAATCAAATAAATTTTATTCTGGATAATTTCAACAGGAACTAGTAATTCTGATTCTTTGGTTGGTTGTTTTGTAGACATGGTTCCCCCTTATGTATTAAATGAATTTGAGTTTTCGCGCCTTAGGGGGAAAGACACGATGTTGCTTCTTATTTAATAGTTAGGATTTTAAAAACCATTGCTAAGCGAAACCCCCGCCGCACCAGAGAAAAACCACCGTTGAATTCGACGAAAGGGTTGGCAGAAAAAAATACATAACAGGTTCTGGATTCCCGCTTTCGCGGGAATGACATAATGAGCTCGGGAATGACACTTTTATCTCACCCCCACCGCATCCCTATACTGACAAAACTGACAATCTTCCCCTTTCTGTGGCATATCATCTGACTGCAAACAGGCGTAAAGCTCTTTAATGGGGCCGGTCGGGATCAGATCGATCTCAAAATCCAGCTTATTAGGTAATTACCTTATAGTTTCTTTTAGGAGGTAAGAAATTGTCATTTGAGACCACTTTTTTACCGGTTTTTTGTTCTAGTTCCAATCTTGCTTTCTTGGCGATACCGCCGCCAGTTTTGCCGGCAAGTGTATTTTCTGTCATTCCTGTGGCTTGTACCGTTTCAGCGATTTGCCGGGTGGATAATTCAGCTAATGCAGTAAAAATTAATTCTGCCTCGGTCATATGATCTCTCAAATTTTGAGTCTTTAAACCCTTGATCTGTTTATGATCTTTGACCGTCAAATCAGACCATTCCTGATGGATGACATTGGTTAATATAGCAAATTCTTCTTCGCTTTTAATTTCGTGTTCACCCCAATAATCTGTCAGTTTATTACGTGTTTCCTGCCCCATCATCCGCTGCTGGATCCACTTTTGGCTACGTCCGTGTTTTTTCCATGTTTCTCTGGCACGGTCTAGTGATCTTGCCGGATCTGCCATTTCTTGCATACGCTCATAGCCGACTTTGGCTAACCAGAGCTTGATCGGCTCGGCTTTGGGACTAGGGACAGATTGGATGAGTCTTAAGAGCGTTTCAGGATTTGCGACATCGGTTAAGTATTTCTTTCCATCCGCGGCTTCTAATTTCAGTTGGTGACAATTTGTCACCGACTGACTTCCTTCTTTGCGCATACGCTCCTTAAGCTTATTCCAATATTTTCGTGCTGCCTGATAGTCCGATTGTTGAATCAAAGCCTGAATAATATCTACAACAGAAAAAAACCATGTTTCTGTGAATTCATCATAAACTCGTCTTATTTTGTAATCTTCGAAAACTGCGGACATGTTGACCATTGGTGAGATTTCTTTCTTCATATTCCCCCCTAGATAAGTTAACAATTGTTTACATTTTTACGTCCGGGGGGAACGTAATTCTTTATATATAAACGGCTTGGAAGAAGCCATTTTTTATATTCTAAATCAATTTTCTTTAAAACAAAACAGGTTATTTACAGGCCCTCTTATGATTTTAAAAGCCATTGCGAAGCGAAACAACCGCTGCACCAGAGAAAAACCAGCGTTGGGTTCGAATAAAGAGTTGGCAGAGTCTTACCTCAACATAAAACCACGGTCCATCTTATCAAGGATAATGGCATCAACTGTTTGCTGCGGGAGTTTGACCGCTTTATAACGTTCACCCAGTCCTTCCAAAATTTGAGCGAAAGATCTTAAATGGTTAATGGAATCACGTTGTAGCTCACTATATACCTTCCTGATAGCTAGCTTTTGTGTGGATTTCTGGGCAAGGTCCAGATCCAGAATATTGATCTCTTCCTGTAAGGCACACGCTTTTAGACCATCCTTACTCGATCGCATTCCCTGGTTAAAAAGCGAAGTATGTAAATAAGTAATATATTGATCAGAATAATTTCCGGGAATATCGCCGGGTACGGGATCCGGGAAAGAATATGTCCTGTAAAGCTCAAGCATGGCATTCACATGCTCTTGTTCTTCTCCAGAGGTGCTCTTAAATATTGATAACCCCCAGGCATTATGCATTTCCAGATAAAGGTCCCTGGCCATTTTTTCTGCCTCCCTGACATATATCAGCCATTTTATTTCATCCGGCGTCATGGTCATCTGGGCGGTTGCAGGTAAAGGAAATTGTATGATACATAGAATAACAATAAAAAAATTAAGGACCAAAGACCTTAGAAAAGCTGAGCCTTTTATCCCGATAGATAAAGATGACATTGTTATGCTCTTCGTGATCTTCATTTTTTAAACCAGAATTTATAAGTTGGGCAAGCACTTAAGGCCAACATCAAAACAATCAAAAGACAATAATTAATTTGCAGTAATTGCGGGAACAATTTGGTTATGATAATCCCAAACACAACACAAGCCCATTTTATCTGACTAATATCAAACACATTCAATTTAGTTAGTCTTTTATTTAAATTTTCAATCATTTTATCATCTCCTTAACATATACATACCGACTGCGAAGCGAAACCACCGCCGCACCAGAGAAAAACCACTGTTGGGTTCGACTAAAGGGTTGGCAAAAAAAAGAATACTACTATTAAGATGCCTTAAGATCCTTCGAAACATCTGTGAATGCCCGGTATGAGAACCTGCGCTTAGAATGACAGTGTAAGGATCAATATATTTCAGTGTGCCTGTATTTATCTTTAATTTCTTCTGCGAAATAAATGTC
>CAZASA010000110.1:0-6934 GCA_964487685.1 uncultured Planctomycetales bacterium | reverse complement strand
TGTGCCGCCCTTTTCATTGGTGGCCGGATTGCCGTCTACCAATGAAAAGGGCGGCACATCCTGATTGACCTTGGAACATCCGCCGATCATCGACAAATACCCAACCCGGGCGTATTGATGGACGCCGGACAATCCGCCGATCACAGCCCTGTCTTCAATGGTCACATGCCCTGAAAGCCCTACGTAATTCGCCAGGACACAATCACTGCCGATCTGACAGTCATGGGCCACATGAGAACAGGCCATAAATAAATTATTGTCCCCGATCTTTGTTTCACCGCCGCCTTCAATGGTACCGGGATTGACAGTGACATATTCCCGAAAGACATTGTTGGCCCCGATTTTCAGAAAAACCTTATCTGTCTTCTGGTGTTTCCTATCCTGGGGCGGCGAACCGATCACCGCTGCCGTGTATATTTGGCAGCCATTGCCGATGGTAGTACTTCCCTCAATAAGACAATGAGCGCCAATGGTGACTTCATCACCCAGGGTCACTTCACCATCAATGACCGTGTACGGTCCGATGTTCACATTTTTGCCAAGTTTGACTTTTGGGCCGATGATCGCTGTTTTATGGATTGTATTGGTCATAGATCAATTATTCAAATAATGTGCTTCTGTATAGGAGAACATCATATCCGCCTCAATGGCCACTTCCCCATCGACCCGTGCTACGCCCTTGACATGTGCCGTGCGTTCCCGGTCGCGGATGATCTCGACTTCCATCATCAATTGGTCTCCGGGGTAAACGACCTTGCGGAATTTCACATCTGAGATAGACATGAATAATGCTACTTTACCATTATGCGCCCCGGAGGTCAATACCACAACGCCTGCGGTCTGTGCCATGGCTTCGATCATGATAACACCTGGCATGACTGCCTTTTGAGGAAAATGCCCCTGAAAAAAACCGTCATTAATGGTAACATTCTTGATGCCGATCCCTTTTTTCCCGGGTTCGATCTCAATGACCCTGTCGACAAATAAAAAAGGATAACGGTGGGGCAGGATCTTCATGATCTCATTGATATTAAAGACCCTTCCCGTGCCCGTTGGGGCCGCCGGTGTATAGGAACTGGTAGCATATTTTTGGCGCTGGGCCTCTATCTTCTTGACCAGGGCCCGATTCAAGGCATGCCCGCTTTTCGTGGCATAAACGATGCCCTTGACCGGATAGCCCAATAAAAACAGGTCCCCAATGATATCCAGGACCTTATGGCGCGCGCATTCATCCGGAAAACGCAGCGTATTCTCGAGCGGGCCTTGGGCTGACATAACCAGCGTATTTTGATAATTGGCTCCCTTACCCAATCCATGGGCCTTGATCTCTTCGACCTCTGAATCCAGGCAAAATGTCCGGGCAGGGGCAATTTCTTTGATAAAATTCTGCAGATCGACGGATTCTGAAAAGAATTGGGACCGCATTAACGGATGATCATAATCCATGGTATAAGAAATATTCAAATGATCGCCGGGAACCATCACCACCGTCGATGTTTTATTAGCGACAACGATCGGCTCCTGGATCGCAAATACATCCTTTGGCGCTTCTTGTTCAATGACCCCGGCCTGTTCAATAGCTTTAAGGAATTCCATACTGCTGCCATCGAGCCCCGGAAGCTCTTCGGCATCAACCTCAATGGTGGCATTATCAATGCCCACGACACTTAAAACAGCCATTAAGTGTTCAATGGTATAGATCCGCACCCCATTGGATTCGACCGCTGAACAACGCGTGACCTTTTCATCCATGACCGTGTTGGCGGCCTTGACCTTGATCACCGGTTGAGCGGGCAGGTCCGTGCGCACAAAATTGATACCTTCATTCTCACCTGCCGGCTTGATGGTCATATGCACTTTTTTCCCGGTATGCAACCCTATACCGGAAAGAGTGACATTATTCTTTATCGTTTTCTTTTTCATCTGCTTATTTTTTTTCCAACTCTTCAATACGTTTTTTAAGATCTTTGATCGTTTCTACATATTTGTCCAAACGTTGGATATGAGCGTTGTTCCTAAAAGCTTTTTTGATCGGTTGTGCGGGTGAACCGAAAACCTGCTCGCCGGCTTTGATCGAATGGCTCACCCCGGTCTGCGCACCCACGATGGCCCCGTCCCCGATCTCAATATGCCCCACCAGTCCTGACTGCGCGGCCAAAATAACATAATTGCCTAATTTTGTACTGCCCGCAACACCCGACTGAGACACGATCAAGCAATGTTTCCCGATGGTGACATTATGGGCGATTTGCACCAGATTATCGATCTTTGTCCCTTCACCGATCACAGTTTTATCGAAACGCGCGCGGTCAATGGTGACATTGGCCCCGATCTCCACATCATCTTCGATAACCACCGTGCCCGTCTGCGGGATCTTCATGTGTTTACCGTCAATCGGCACATAACCAAAACCATCAGAGCCGATCACCGTGCCGCAGTGGATGATCACGCGATTGCCTAGAGAGATCTTTTCACGTAATACCACTTGGGGGTAGATCAGACAATCTTCACCTAATTGGGAGTTATGGCCCACATAACAATGAGCAAAGATCACCGATCCCCTGCCAATGACGGCCCCATCCTCAATGATCGTATAAGCACCGATGGCTACGCCCGGTGCCAGCTTGGCACCCGTTGCTATGACAGCGGTTGGATGTATGCCCTGCGGTTTATGATCGAAGGTGTCCTTCAATAGATGTTCAACGACCTGGGTGAAACTTAAAGAAGGATCATCTACCCTAATTAGAGTTTTCCCCGGACAAGAGATCTTCCGGGGAACAAGGGTGACACCGGCCTGGGTGTCAAGAAGCAATGGTTCGTATTTGGGATTACCTAAGAACGTCAGTTCATTTTTTTTTGCTTCTTTGATCCCTGAAAAACCGGTGATCGTTAATTTTCCGTCACCGATCAATTCTCCCTTGACCAACCGGGCAATATCAGACACAGTCATCTGCTTAAGCGCCAAATTACTTTTTGTAGCTGTCATTTAAAGTCTTCAATACCTCATCGGTCAAGTTATATTGAGTATCCCCATAAACCATGACCCGATCATTGAGCACATAGGTATAACCTTCTTTTTTAGCGATATTTCCGGCAACGGTCTGGATCTCGGCTAAGATCTCACGCACTTTATCGTCACGGCGCTTGCCTAATTCCTCGCGTTTTTCCTTCTCAAAGGTAATCACTTCATTCTTTTTTTTCTCAATGTCCGCCTGCATGGATGCCTTCTGGGTATCGGCCATAAGATCGAGCTTAGTCTGGGCATCCTGGATCTTCTTGACCATGTCATCGTACTTTTTCTGGAAATCCTCACCTTCGCTTTGCAAAACAGCGTCAAATTCCTTTGTTTTCTGATATCCGTCGAAAACCTTGCTTAACTCCACATAACCGATTTTCATGCCGTCGGCCAATGTTAATCCTGTTGACACCAAACCAAAGATCACCGCTAAACCCAAAACCTTTAACGCTTTCATAGCTTCTTCTCCTTGCTTGCCCGTTTTCTGCGACAGGCCCTGTTAAAAAATATCCTGCTTTAAGAATTTAAAGCAGGGTTTAATTATACTTTTAAAACCCGCGGCTGACACTAAAATAAAATTTGCCGTTCTTGGAAGAATTTCCTGGTGTTGTGTCTAACGGAATTCCGTAATCCAATTTGATGGGCCCAATGGGTGTTTTGACCCGAAGCCCGATACCTGTACCGGATTTAAGCCCGCCAGTTCCGTAATTCCTGACCTTGTCCCAGACATTACCGGTATCGAAGAACACCGCCCCTTTAATGATCTCAATAATAGGGACAGTATATTCAATACTGCCCAGTAATATGGCATCCCCGCCGATGGCATCATTGGTATTGGGATCAAGCGGGCCTACGGAACGTTCATCATAACCGCGGATTGAATCCTGGCCGCCGGTAAAATAGCGTTCAAAAATGGGAACATCCGGTGTGTCAGGATAGGACTCGATCATGCCGGTGGTACCACTGATCTCGAGAACCGTTGTCACATCATTAAATTTGATCGGATAATAAAATTGTCCGCTCGACTGGACACGATAGAAATTCCTGTCCCCCCCTAAAGGCCCGCCGGCAATATCCGCGCTATTGGTAACACTCCAGCCTTTGGTGGGCGACAATTTACTGTCCACATAACTATTGGTGACGCTCACACCGATATCACTGACCAAACTGTTGCCCACCTGCTCAGCCAAAGCCTCGGAAACGCCTGAATTCAGGTCACTGATATTGATATGTTCAAGGCGGTAGGTTGTGCCGATCGACAAATTATCATTGAAGGCTTTGCCTAAACGCAGGTCGCCGCCGATCGTTTTCTGGGTATATGCGTAGCCAGTGGTATTGTCATTAAGATTTTCCGTCAAATAGGCATCAAAGCCCGCGGAAACCGGATGATCAAAAAGCCAGGGTTCAGTGAAGCTCAATAAAAGATTGCGCTGGCTGGAACCGATCTGGGCGCGCAGGCGAAGGTCCTGTCCGCCCCCGGTAAATGAGGACCAATTGGAGATGTCAAAATTCTTCTGTTCAACCTCCACAAATCCGATCAATCTGTCTACCGTGCTGTATCCTCCGCCAAAAGAGAAGGTCCCGGTCTTGGCTTCTTTGACCTGCACAACCAGATCCTTCAGGTCCTCCTGGTCAGTATCTTCGATATCATAACCCACATCCTCAAAATATCCCAAGTCCTTTAAGTGTTCCTTGGATTCACGGAGTTTCACGCCATCGAACCGTTCCCCCGGATACATTTTCAACTCCCGGCGGATAACGATGTCGCGTGTATGGGCATTACCTTGGATCTTGACCATATTGATGTACACCAATATACCTTCCTTAATAGTCAGCTTAATGTCAACCTTGGCCGTTTCGGCATTAAAGGATGTCGCTTCTTCAACAAGGGCCGTAATATAGCCGCGGTCAAAATAAGCCTCCCGGACATTAGACAAGTCGTCTTCCAATTTTTCATGACTAAAGACCTTGCCTGTTTTCAAATTCTTCAGGGAACTTTTGATATCATTCTCTGAAAGGATGGCATTGCCTGCAAAGGCAACATCCCCCACATAATAGCGTTTGCCTTCCTGGATGGTCACATTAACATTCACCAATCCCTGCTTCAAAGGTTCAATGACGTAGGCAGCCTTGGTGTCAAGATAGCCGTTTGATTCATAAAATGCCTGGATAGCCGTCATATCTGAATCGAGGGTATCTTCCTTGAGCAATCCTGAAGCAAAAAGCCACGCCGGACGGGATTTCATGATCTTGATGATCTTCTTGTCCCGATAAGCGACGTTACCAAAAATGATGATCCGTTTGATCTTGACCTTATAACCCTCGCGGATGATGAAATGCAAGCTGGCCTTGTTGGAGGCTTCATCAATAAAGGTCTCCACATCCACCTTCACCTGGGTCAGCCCTTTTTTCTTATAAAGGTCTTCAATCATCGTGATATCGTCTTTAAGGGTCTTATTATCAAGGAATTTATCCTTCTTTGTCTTCATTTGTTTTAATAAATAAGGAGGGTGATAATAGCGGATCTTGGAAAATGAGATCTCACCGACGATCGGTTTTTCTTTCAATCTCACGATCACTTTGTAGCCGTCATCCAGGTTCTGATGGTCGATCTGGACATCGGAAAAATGTCCGGTATTATATAATCGCTTTAGATCATCGCTAACCACCGCCTCCTGGTACTCTTCACCAACCCGCGTCTTGATCCTGGCCAAGATCTGGGAAATCCCGATGGATTTGTTGCCCTGGATATCAATGGCTTTAACGATCTTGGCGCCAGGGGCAGCATCTGGTACTGACTCACTGACAGCTGGGGCCGTTTGAGCGGCGCTTAACGCGGCATCAACCTTTTTGTCCCTGGGATTATCCGTAACTGATTGCGCAAAAATAATTTTCGTCCCAAATAAAAAAACACCAAGGACGAAAAAAGTGACGGCTAAATTTCTATTAATGATCATTGGTCAATTATAAGTTCTGAGTATTGGACTGTCAACCCACATCACTTTTATTTACATCATTCGTGATGGGAAGTCTCCAGGTTGACAAATTTGACAAATTCCTTAAAGAATTTCAATTTTACCGTTCCGGTCGGCCCGTTACGCTGTTTGGCTATAATAGCTTCAGCAATACCGCGGTTCTCATCTGTCGGATTATAATATTCCTCGCGCATCAAAAGAACGACCACATCCGCGTCCTGTTCAATGGCCCCGGATTCCCGCAGATCTGAAAGCTGCGGACGGTGGTCCTGACGGCTTTCCACGGCACGGGACAACTGGCTAATAGCAATCATCGGGACGCTTAACTCACGGGCCAACGCTTTCAGGGAACGTGAAATTTCAGAGATTTCCTGTTGCCGGCTCTCGGCCTTGGTATGGCCCTGCATCAGCTGTAAATAATCAACAACCACGAGCCCAATTTTATGGGAAGCTTTCAGCCTGCGGGCCTTGGCCCTTAATTCCAGCATGGAGATCGCCGGAGTATCGTCAATAAAAATAGGCGCATTGGACAGGCGTCCGGCGGCCTTGGTCAACAGCGGCCAATCCGATGGCGATAAAAATCCGGTACGGACCTTATGGGCATCCACCTGGGCCTGAGAACACAGCATACGCTGGACCAATTGTTCCTTGGACATTTCCAGCGAGAAAATGGCTACCGGCACCTGATGGTCCAGGCAGGCATTCTCCACGATAGAAACAGCAAAAGCACTCTTACCCATTGATGGCCGTCCGGCGATGATGATAAGATCTGAATTCTGCAGGCCTGAGGTCTTGCTGTCGAAATCCGTGAAACCCGTCGGTACTCCGGTAATGGATTTCTTGTGCTGGTATAAGAGGTCGATATTCTCGATAGTGCCCTTGATGATGTCCTTGATATGGACGGCCTGCTGCTTTTGTTTGGCATCGGCAATTTCAAAGATCA
>CAZASA010000109.1:0-6953 GCA_964487685.1 uncultured Planctomycetales bacterium | reverse complement strand
GTAGAGCATCTGACTCTTAATCAGAGGGTGGCTGGTTCGAGTCCAGCAAGGCCCATATTATATGGATCCCCGATTAAAACATTCGGGGATGACACAGGCTCAAAAATGTCCTCTAAAACGATCGATATAGATTCTCTCAAAAAGAAGGCCGTGGTCTTCCGCCGGGATATTTTGGAAACCTTGGAGTCTGCAGGCTCAGGGCACCCGGGCGGTTCCTTATCTGCGGTTGAAATTTTCCTTACCCTTTACGGTTATCAACTCGATCATAAACCCAATGAACCTCATTGGGAAAATCGTGACCGTGTCATCGTTTCCAAAGGCCATGTGTCACCGGTGGTTTATGTGACACTGGCTAATTTTGGGTATTTCCCTAAAGAAGAATTAAAGACTTTCAGGAAATTTGGCGCAAGGCTTCAAGGTCATGTGCATACCAAGGTACCGGGTGTTGAGTTTAACACAGGATCATTGGGTCATGGTTTGTCTTTTGCCAATGGTATTGCCTTGGGCGCCAGGATGCGCGGTAAAGATTTTAAGGTTTATTGCGTGATGGGGGACGGAGAACTCCAGGAAGGTTCTGTCTGGGAAGCAGCGATGACAGGGGCGCATTATAAACTGGACCATGTCTGTGCCATCATTGACTATAATAAGGTGCAGGAAAACGGGCCTACCAATGAGATCAAAAATCTAGAACCTTTAGCAGCAAAATGGGCCGCTTTCGGCTGGAATGTCCTTGATATCGATGGGCATAGCATTGAAGCCCTTAAAGGTGCTTTTGATAATTTTAGCAATAACAAGGGGAAGCCTACCGTGATCATTGCTAATACGGTCAAAGGTAAAGGTGTTTCTTTTATGGAAGGTAAATGTGCCTGGCATGGCAAAGCGCCGAATAAAGAACAATTGGCTCAGGCATTAAAGGAACTTATATAAGAAATGGATTCCCGCTTTCGCGGGAATGACAAATAAAGGACGTAAATGGAATTAAAACCCGCTCCTACCAGAGACGGATTTGGCGAAGAATTGGTAGCTTTAGGCAAAACCAATCCTAATATCGTAGTGACTTCCGGTGACCTGGAAGATGCCACCCGCGCTGAATATTTTAAGAAAGAATTTCCTGAGAGGTTTTTTAATTTAGGCATCACCGAGCAGGATGTGGTTGGTACAGCCGCGGGCTTGAGCACCCAGGGTTATGTGGCCTTTGCCACGTCATTCGCGGTGTTTTTGACCAACCGTGCCTATGATATGATCCGTTTGGATGTTTGTTATAATAATTGCAATGTGAAAGTTGTCTGTTCTCATGGCGGGGTTACCGTCGGTGAGGATGGGGCCAGTGCCCAATGCCTGGAAGATTTTGCCATCATGCGTGTCCTGCCTAATATGAAGGTCGTGATTCCGGCCGATTATATTGAAGCCAGAAAAGCCACGAGGGCCATTACCGAAACCTATGGCCCATTTTATATGCGCACGTCCAGAGCACCGCTTCCTATAATCACTAAACAGGAAGATTCATTTGTGATCGGTAAGGCTAATATTTTAAAGTCTGGCAAGGATGCCACTGTCATTGCTTGTGGCGTCATGGTGGCAGAAGCATTGTCAGCAGCAGAAAAATTAAAAGCGGAAGGTATTGATCTTAAAGTAGTAAATATGCATACCATCAAGCCTATTGATGTCGAGATGATCGTTAATTCGGCCAAGGAAACTGGTGCCATTGTTACGGCTGAAGAACATCAGGTCAACGGCGGCTTGGGTTCTGCGGTTGCAGAAGTATTGGCCCAGCATTATCCCTGCCCGATGGAAATTGTAGGGGTCAAAGACTCTTTTGGTGAAAGCGGCAGTCCAGCCCAATTATTGGCGCATTTTGGGCTAAAAGATATTAATATTGTAGAAGCTGTCAAGAAAGTAATTCATCGGAAAAAATAATATGACCCAAACAAAACTTCATGAAATCGCCAAACTTGGCCAGAGTTTATGGATCGATAATATCAGCCGTTCGATGATCACAAGCGGCAAGCTTAAATTGCTAATTGATCAGGGCTTGCGAGGTCAGACGTCAAATCCCACCATTTTTAAACAAGCGATCAGTACCAGTTGCGATTATGATACCAAGATCCAGCAATTGGCCGAAGCGAGAAAATCCACCTTTGAAATTTACGATGAATTGACGATCAAGGATGTACAGGATGCGGCAGACCTTTTTAGGGGAGTTTATGAGAACACCAAAGGCCTGGATGGCTATGTCAGTCTTGAGATCAATCCTAAATTAGGCAATGAACTTGATCCCCAGCTTAAAGAAGGTATGCGTTTATGGGAAAAACTTAATCGGCCTAATGTGATGATCAAGGTGCCGGCCACTAAAAACGGCTTAGGTGTCGTGGAAGGTTTAATTTCCCAAGGTATTAATGTCAATGTAACCCTGATTTTCTCGGCAGAGCAGTACCAGCAGGTGGTTTGGGCCTATATTAAAGGGTTGAGCCATCTAGCCAAAAACAGCGGTGACATTAAAAAGGTCCATTCCGTGGCTTCAGTTTTTGTCAGCCGTACAGACACGAATGTGGATAAAAGATTAGATGAGATCAAGGAAGCGTCCTTAAGAGGAAAAGCAGCCGTTTCTAACTGTGAGATCATTTATCATAAGTTCCAGAAGAGTTTTAGCGGCCAGGAATTCAATGCTTTAAAGGCCAAGGGAGCTAATATCCAGCGGGTTTTATGGGCCTCGACGGGGACCAAGGATGCTAAATACAGTGATATCAAATATATCACGGAATTGATCGCTGCTGACACGGTCAATACCGTGCCGGACAAGACCCTGGAAGCGGTTTTGGACCATGGGATCGCCAAAACGGCGATGCCGGGTGATGTGGCCGCGGCCCAGAAGACAATTGAGCAATTGAGGGCTTTGGGCATTGATGTGGGGGTCGTGTGTAATCAATTGCTCGACGATGGATTGTCATCATTTGAAAAGTCTTTCGACGAACTAACGGTCTGTATTGAAGAGAAAAGATCGCGTTTATTGGTAAAACGATAAATTAGAAAATTTTAATGGTAATTTTCTAATAATTTGTTACATTATAAGAAGGTTTGCAAAGGTAGGTTAGCTATTTGATCGCAGGGCGTGGATTTTTAGCAAGATGTGTAAAAAAATTTTACACACTCTCAACAATGATAAGAAGTGATTCTTATCAAAATCAAGGAGGAGAAGTCATGAACAAGAAATTAGCAGTAGTTGCCGCTCTGATCTTAGGTGCTGCCGGGTTATTCTTAGCCCAAGCGACTGTCAAGGCTCAAGACGCCACTGACAACAGCGCCATGGCCAACAGCGATGCAGGTGCAATGATGAATTCCGATGCAGCAGCTCCAGCAGCTCCAGCGGCTCAATAATTCTCCTTGAGAGAGTGTTGATCATCGTTAATAACCCCGTATTCTTAGGAATACGGGGTTATTTTTTACCTGACGCTCCCTGCGTCATGAAGGTTATCAAATTTGCAATAGTATAAACTACCGATTTAGCTGGCGGCCTTTTAACGGATATATTAAACTATCAACGATGAATTCATGGAAATCAATAACATCATTAAATTATCCCCAGATCCAAGAGCTACAGAATCAACGCCTTCATCATTTCATCAATACCCATGTTTATCCTTTTAGCCCTTATTATCGGAAAATTTTCGATGATAATAAAATAGACCCCAGGCAGATCCGCCGTAAAGAAGACCTTAAGCGCATTCCTTATATATCTAAAGCCGATCTTATCAGCAAGGACAATCCGCAAAAATATAAGGATTTCATCCTTCATCCGGACAAAATATTGATCAGCCGCTATTGGTCAAAGGCAAGGCTCTTGAACCTTGCCGCAAGATCAATGCTGCAAGGCCGCCGGCTGGAAGATGACCTGGCCCGTGAATACCGTCCTGTTTTTATGACCTTTACCACAGGCACCACCAATTCACCGGTGCCGTTTATGTACAGCCGCTATGATCTTGATAATTTAAATTTATCGGGCAGCCGGATGGTAGGCCTTTTTAATATTACCGGAGATGAGCGGATCATGAACCTGTTTCCTTTTGCTCCGCATCTGGCTTTTTGGCAGACCTTTTTTGGGGCTATTGAAGCCGATGTTTTCTCACTATCCACCGGCGGCGGTAAGGTGATGGGGACCGAGGGGAACTTGATCGCTTTAGGAAGGATCAAGCCCGCGGTGATCCTGGGCGTTCCAAGCTATATTTATCATCTCCTGCGTGTTGCCCAGACCAAAGGCCATGACCTTTCCTTTTTAAAGAAGATCGTCCTGGGTGCGGCCCGTGTCACTCCTGGTTATAAGCAAAAACTGTCGGATATGGTGGCGGCCCAAGGGGCACGGAATGTCAATATCCTTGGGACCTATGGCTTTACTGAAGCGCGTACGGCCTGGGCTGAATGTCCGACAGATAATCATGTCTCAAGCGGATATCATCTTTATCCGGACAAGGAGATCTTTGAGATCATTGACCCTGATACCGGAGAAGTTAGAGATGACCGGCAAGACGGGGAATTGGTCTATACAAGCCTGGATTCCAGGGCCAGTGTGATGCTGCGGTATCGGACAGGGGACATTGTCAAGGGAGGCATATCTCACGGGCCTTGCCCGTATTGCGGACGGATGACCCTGCGTTTATCCTCTGATATTACCCGTCTGTATGACAATAAGGACATCCATCTTTCCAAGGTCAAAGGGACCCTGGTTAATTTCAGTCATTTTGCCGAGGTGATCAACGATATCCCTCAAGTGGATGAGTGGCAATTAGAGATCCGCAAACATAATAACGATCCCTACGAGGTTGATGAGATCGTGATCTATGTGACACCCCAGGCAGGAGCTGACCAGAATATGCTTTCAAATTTGATCATTGATAAACTGACCGGGGCGACCGAAGTGGCCCCCAATCAGATCGAGTTTATACCGCTAAATGAAATGGTCAAGCGTCTGGAATTAGAAACAGCAAATAAAGAAAAACGCATATTAGACAGCAGACCTTCCTAACACCGGGTGTTAGGAAGGTCGATAAGGAGAGAGTAATGGATAGAATCGCTATTGTCGATGGGATACGCACACCATTCTCAAAGATGGGGACGCAATTCGATGATCTCAGTGCCCAGGAATTAGGGCGGATCGCCGCACGCGAATTGATCGAGCGTATGGGATTGGATGTCAAGCTCATCGATGAAGTGATATTCGGCTGTGTGGCCCAACCGGCAGAAGCGGCTAATATTGCCCGTGTCATTGCATTGCTTGCCGGTGTGCCTAAAACAACTCCGGCTTTCACCGTGCATCGCAATTGCGCTTCCGGCATTGAAGCGGTGGTCAATGCGGCCATCAAGATCAAGGCAGGGGAAGGCAGTTGTTATTTGACCGGCGGCACCGAGTCCATGAGCAATATTCCTTTTTTGTTTTCCAAAGAATATCAGGAGATCTTGACGGAAATATCTAAAGCCAAGACCATGCCCGCCAAAATGCAGGGCTTCTTAAAGATCAGGCCGAAACATTTCTTGGTCCCCAAGATCGGATTGCAATTGGGCCTGACCGACCCTGTCTGTGGGCTCAATATGGGACAGACAGCGGAAGTCCTGGCAAAGGAATTTGGCATAACTCGACGAGAGCAGGATGAATTTTCTTTGACGAGCCATCAGAAAGCTATCGCTGCCAGGGAGTTTCTTCGTGAAGAAATTGTCCCTTTGATCCCGGGACCAAAATATAAGCAAGCGGTGACGGATGATAATGGCCCCCGTGAAAATCAAACCATGGAAGCATTGGCTAAATTAAAGCCATTTTTTGAAAAAGGTACAGGCACGGTGACCGCAGGCAATTCCAGTCAGGTCACTGATGGCGCTTGCGCCTTGCTTGTTGTCAGTGAATCCCGGGCTAAAGAATTAGGGATGAAACCTTTAGGGTTTTTACGAGAGTTTGCCTTTGCCGGCGTTGAGCCCAATCGCATGGGCATCGGGCCCGCGCATGCCATTCCCAAGGCCTTACAAAAGGCTTGTTTAAAACTATCGGATATGCAGGCGATAGAGATCAATGAGGCCTTTGCCGCCCAAGTTCTGGCGTGTGAACGCGCTTTAGCCTCAGAAAAATTCGCCCGTGATTTCGGTTATCAAGGCTTTACAGGAGTCATTGATCCTGCCAAATTGAATGTCCACGGCGGCGCCATTGCTTTAGGCCATCCGGTAGGGGCATCAGGGGCAAGATTGATACTGACCATGCTTAAACATTTAAAACGTAATGATCTTCATCTTGGCATGGTGTCCTTATGCATTGGTGGCGGTCAGGGAGCGGCAGTAATATTAGAAAGGTAATCTATGTCTGTTTTTTATAAAGAAGAAGCCAATATCGGTTTTATCACTTTTGATAAACCTGATTCCAAGGTCAATGTATTGGATACCGCTGTGCTTTTAACTTTTGACAAGATACTTGATGATATCAAGGCCAAGGGCTTAAAAGCCCTGATCATCCAAAGTGCCAAGAAAGATATTTTTATTGCCGGGGCTGATATCAAGGAGATCGAAAATATCACCGAAGTCCAGGACGGCAAGGATAAGGCACACGCAGGCCAGCGGGTCATGGACAAGCTTGAAGACCTGCCATTTCCGACGGTGGCTGTGATCGATGGGATGGCCTTAGGCGGAGGATGTGAATTGGCCCTGGCTTGCCGCTATAGGATCATGACCTTTAATGAAAAGACACGTATCGGCTTGCCGGAAGTTAATTTAGGTTTTGTGCCAGGCTTTGGCGGCACCTATCGCCTGCCTAGATTGGTTGGTTTACAGCAAGGTTTAAAAATGATCGTTTCAGCCACACCGATCAATCCGATCGTGGCTTTTAAGGTTGGATTGGTCGACAGGCTGTATCCTTCGGTTGGATTAACTCAACGTGTGTATGAGTTCATCGAAGAAATTTCAGCTCAACCGCATCAACGCAT
>CAZASA010000108.1:0-7058 GCA_964487685.1 uncultured Planctomycetales bacterium | reverse complement strand
CCCCTACCATATTTCTTTTTTGCTTCAGGTAAAAGATTACTGCATTTGAGGATTTACTTCAAGATATTTTAAGCAGGTCGGCAAAAAAACAGATTCTTTTGTGGGTTAAGAACGCATCTTTGAAGCTTTGCGGGGATGGCAAGAAATCGTTAGTTTACAACGATAGCTTCTTTTTCATTAAACGCACTCTATACGCTCTTTGTTGCGTGAGTATTCCGTATTCAGTTTTAATATAACGACGCATTCTTTTTAAGTTACAAGCTATACAGTAATGGTCAACGCCATCTTTTGCCGATCTATTTTTATAAAACTCCGCGACAATCTTAATTTTTCTGCATTTCGAACATTCTTTACTGATTAGTTGCTTATTGTCCAACGCCCACACCCTCTTTACCAGCCGGCGTGGTTTTTCCCAAGCTTTTTCGAGATTTTTTAAAGCGGCTTTAATTTGCTTTGATTTCGGTCCCTTCTTTTTCATCTGGCTACCTCGTATAAAATGTATACTTCTCCATTTTTCCCTTAACTACTTTAGCAGGATATTTCTTTTCGTTTTTCTTTATCTTTTTCAATATAACCTTTTCCAAATCAACACCATAAAGATTACAAAAACCAAACAAATAGATCGCTATGTCCGCGACCTCATCTTCAATATCAGATCTTTTCTGCTTATCCTTTAGTATTTTCACAGCCTCTTCAAATGTATTCGACCATTGGAAGTGTTCCATCAACTCCGCGGCTTCTATAGAAATGGACATGCTTAAGTTTTTCGGAGTATGAAATTGCTCCCAATCTCTCTCGCTAACGAATACCCTGATCTTATTCTTTAACTTTTGAATTGTGTCCGTCTTGCCAGTCATCAATAATCCCATTACAGATTTATAGTCCAAGGTGCTTAAGCACCTTTTTTACTTCACGTTGACTGTCTTGTTTAATTGAATGTTCCCAAATACGTAAAACAAACCAGCCATGCCTTCGCAGGTATTGGGTGGTAGCTCCATCCCTCAACCTATTGCTTTCAATTTTGTTTCTCCAAAACTCATTTTTTAGCAAATGTTTAACGCGAGGAAACTGCCAGCCATGCCAAAAGTCGCTATCTAGAAAGACACAAACCCGTTGTTTCCTAAAAACTATATCTGGCTTTCCTTTGATTTCGGCAACATTGGTGGAAAATTTGATTGGTGTCGCGTTTTTAAGCGCTTTAACGAAATTTTTCTCGAATAAAGTGTTTTTTGATTTTATTCGAGACATCAATTTTGAACGATCTTTGCCGCTTAGCTGGTCTTCTCTTCTCTTACGCTTAGAATCTCGGCCTAAATAGTTCTTTATCTTCTTAACCATCTTAAAAATCTAATCCGTATCCAGACATTTGATCTCTTAAATATTTTGGAGAATCTTTACGACCAAAAGCTTCCCCCAACAAGTGAATGATAAGCTTGGGGTCCCCATTTAATATCTTTTTTGAATTATCAACGATCTGTTTAATCCAAAGATCAACGATATCTTCTTGTTTGGCATAACCCTTAACCTTCCAATAAAACGTGACGTCTTCTGGAGATAAAGATCGAACGATAGTGATAACCTCTTTAGAGTTTTCTTTCAAGTGCGAGAAAACATGTGGAAGATCTTCATATTTCTTCCCGCTTACGGTGATGGTTACTTGACCGCCAGCGGAAAAGATGTCACGCAAAGATGGCGCCACAACCCCGTGTTTAGCCGCCAACCAAGAAGCAAGTTTATAATATTTGGAAGGACTATTGCCAAAAATTTCGGGAAACATGGCAAGAGCCTCATTTTTAATCGCTGTTTTTTCATCATTTTTAAGATGGTTCCAGAGTTTTACTATCGGCTTAACGACCCCCTCTTGAGAGTCATCGCTTCCCATCCACCAAGGTTCTTCTCCTGGCTTGGCGCTTTTACGGTAATGCTTAACAACAGCGCCGATAGGATTGGGCGATTTTCTTAAAACATCATACGTAACACCCATTTTATCGAAAATCGTTTCTCCTTTTTTCAAATTCATATCGATCAAATATCTGGGAGAATGCGTCACGGCGATTTCGTAAAGACACTCTTCATATTTCCTGAATTTGAATTGTGGCGGCGCCATGAGCTTACCAAAATATAAATATATTCGTTCAACATTCTCCACTCTAGTGGATTCAAGAACACTGTTTCCCGTGCTGGTCCATTTGTCGCCTGTGGTAATTTTAACCTCAACTCCAAAGAATCTTTTATCAACAATATGTTCAGCGACAATGTCTGGGAAACGGTGCCCACTGATTAATTCTATTTTTTTATTAAAATTCGTCGATACTGACGCTTGACGGATTTTATCGCAAACTTCTTCTTCAAACTGACTTGAGTTTAGATTGATATATCGAGAAGGGTCTTTCTTTGAGGAGGCGTTGATTATATCGTAACTGTCGCTTAATAAATTAACGAATTCATTTTCCGTAGCGTCCGAATTCTTCGCTATTATCATGATTACCCTTTCTTGAATAATTTAGGCCATATCTCTTGCAACCTCCACGCAACATGAAACGCCAAAAGCGGTGGCACGGCGTTACCCACAACGCGATAGCCGTCCGAAGAAGTCATCGCGTATCCGTCACCATTCCCATTAGATTTTCTAACAAATTCAAAATTATCCGGAAAAGTCTGAATTCTGGCGCATTCCCTAACTGTCAATCGACGCTCTATTAATCCATTTTTTAATTCGGACTGGTAACGACCTCCATGTTTAACGGAAAGTCTTCTGAATTCAATATTCCCATGATGCTCGGCTCGAATTGTCGGTCCCAATCCATTTAAGTCAACTTCGGCTTGGCCCTGACAATGATCACCATACCATTTAGCTTTAGAATGTCCTTTTTGAGCTAAATCATTAGCTTCATCCGGTTCTAATAAGCCAGCCAGAGCCTGCCCCACAGTGACATATGGTTTCCTGCCATTTTCATTTTTTCCATGCGTTTTAATTGGATACGGAGCGTATTTAGAAGATATTTCCGCTTTTGAAAGCACTTTGATAGCTTCTTTAGTCATGGCTGATTTTTTAAAACCAATAAAGAATACGCGTTCTCTGGTTTGCGGCACTCCATAATCTGGAGCGAACAGCACTTGAGCGTCAATCACTAAATATCCACCACCTCCGATACTTCTAAAATCATTCTCGATAATCTTTTTAGCATCCGCTAATGAAACAAGACCTTTGACATTTTCGGCGATAAAAACTTTTGGTCGCGTAATGTTAATAACTTCTCTCATCCACATGTAAAGTTTGCCTCGATTTTCATCCGTCGGTTCAGTACTATCCTTCAATAGTCCACCATGGTGAGCTTTGTGAGAATTGAATCCGTTACGTTTACCCGCCACGCTGAAATCTTGACATGGAAAGCCACCAATCACGACATCGGTGACAGGAAAAACTTTTTCTCCCTTTTTATGGCGCTTAACTAAATCCACGATGCTTTCAAGCATGAAATCTTCTTCGCTGTTTCCTCTCGCTCTAAAAAACGATACCCAGGCGGCTCTCGCGGCTGACATGATATCGTTGGCGAACACAGTCTTAAAACGCGTGGCCGGCAACCTTATCCAATTTGATAAAGTTTTTCGCTTGATCCAATCTGGATGGATATCTTCATTAACACTATGACTCAAAACATTGAAATCGCCTTCGAAACCAAGATCCATTCCACCGCAACCAGAAAAAAGGGATAAAAGCTTTAAATCTTTAATCTCATTCTTGACCATACCGCATTTCTCCATTTTCATTATAGATAAAATTTGATCCTAATAAAAATACAAAAACCTTCGCCGGTGAAGAGAGTTCGCCCAACGAAGGTTTTTCTTTTTTAAAGTCCAGGTTCCCCTTCAACTCGGGACTAAATACGATATATAGATATTTTATACTCTTCGTTCATAGATAAATCAAGAGGATTTTCGAGGATTTTCCACTATCGTATACCTATTTATTTAATATCTTCTTCGGTAAAACTAAAAAAACCTTTTGATCCAATAATAAGGTGATCTAAAATCTTGATGTCAAGTACCCCTCCAGCTTTATATAGATAAGTAGTAAATTGTCTATCTTCCAAACTCGGCTTTGAATCTCCACTTGGATGATTATGCGCGCAGATAATCGACACCGCGAAATGCTGCAGGGCTTTTTGAAAGATCTCGCGGATTATGGGATTGGCTTGGTTGACGGTGCCTTCTGTTATGTCTAGGATGGTAATGATCCGGTTCTGGCTGTTTAGCAGGACGATCTTAAAGACTTCCACTTTAAGGTCACGCATGCGGGGTATTAATAGGTCGGCCACGTCTTTGGCGCTTTTGATCTGGGGACGGTCTTCTTTGATCTCTTCTTCCCTGAATCGCCGGCCTATCTCGATGGCGGCTTTGAGTTGGGCTAGTTTGGCATTACCTAAGCCTTTGAACTGGCTCCATTGGCTTGGGTCGGTGTGGGCCATGGCCCGGAATGTACCGAAATGGTCCAGGATCTGGCGGCTAAGGTCGACGGCGCTGTGGCCTTTGGTGCCGGTACGTAGTATGATGGCCAGGAGTTCGGAGTTGCTTAGAGTTTTTTCGCCTTTTTGGAGGAGTTTTTCTCGGGGGCGGTCGTCTTTAGGCCAATGAATAATAGAATTTTTTAACATAATTCTCCCTTGGATATGGATTAATTTCTATTAGGGGGAATTTATATGAGATCCTTGGGGGAAGGATTGATTAAGAAAATTATACTTGAGCATTTTGTTGACGTCAACAAAATGGTCTAGAAATTCACTATCGATTTGGGGTAAATCGATGGCATATCATCTGACTGCAGCATTTAATCCAAGTAATCACCAGATGTCCTGTAACTTCTTATTACAGGATTAGAAACAATCAAACCGGATTCACATCAATTATGAACTTGCCTTATTAATATACTCCGCCAGATCATATACCCGAACATACCAAAGCTTGCCTTTTTTATGCGCCTTTAATTGGCCGCGGTTGATTAAGTTACGTAAATAGTCCTTGGAATAATCGTACATTTTGGCTAAATCACGTAGCGGTACTATTGCTTCTTTATTCACATTGGTTAATCTGCCGCCTTCCAGCCGGACAATGGCTTCTTTCAATAATCCCGAAATCATTTGAATAAATGGGGCAAATTCTTCAGCCTTAACGGCCTTATTAATATTTGCTGAGGTAAGCTTTTTATGTTTTTCTATCAAACGATGAGCTTCATTGAAACAACGGTCAGATTTTTCTAGAACATTATAATATTGCTCACGTTCTTCTTTAGAAATACCTTTGATCGCCACATTGACCAGCCCTTGACCGATAAGGATATACGACAAAAGGATTCTTCCCACTCGGCCATTCCCATCACTAAAAGGATGTATTGTTTCAAACCAAACATGGGTCATCGCGGCAAGAGTTATGTCATCATAAGTTTTATTCTTTACGCTTTCATTAAACCATTTGATCAAAAGCTCCATTGCTTCACGAACATAATACATATTAATGGGTTTAAATGACGCCTGAACCACTTGAATATCATTCTTGCGGAAATCTCCCACCACTCCGATATAGGTCCCTAAATTTTTCTCATAACGCATCAGCAAGGTATGGATCTGTTTAATATCTGCCATGCGTAGAACAAATTCATTTTCTTTAAACTGATTATTCGCGTACTCATACATAGCGCTGGCGGCTTCGTAATAACCTAAAATGGCAGCTGCTTTTTGTTTATTAGTACGCTTGTTGTGTTCCAAAACATCTAAAAGCTCCTGCCGGTTGGTAAAAACCCCTTCAATGGCAATTGAATTGCGGATCTCCTCTTTAAACAGAGAATACCATTCGGCATTGCTTACGTTGATAAAATTATCGAACCTGACACGCAGTTTTTGAACTTCCTGCTTTAAATCAATACCTTTTTCTATTCGAACTTTCCGAACCATAAAGACCTCTCTTTATATATAAAATAATCCGAACCACATATATTGGTTCGGAAATAAATATATCACCATCTTCCCAGAAAGGCAAGTTATTTTCCGAACCATCCGGCCTGGTTCGGAAATCCAAGACGCACCCTGCAACTTCTTCTACAGGAAATATTCTTTTAAATTTGACTCTACTTACCATAATCCCCGTGTCTTCGCTTATATTGCCTGGTACTTCGATGAACGAGTATGCCCTTCCTTAAGAACAATGCCGGCAGAAATCAACGGAGTAATTAACTGGTTAACTCGGGCACGATTTATCCCCATGGTACGACAAATATCCCCTGAACCTAAAATGCCACGTTTATTCAACAATTTAATCAGTTCTCTCTGCTTTGGCGTCCATTCCTTACCGTCCATTTTTACTGAACGAAGCCGTTTAGAAAGATTCTCTACAGATTGTAAAAGCCCCAAAGCAAAATACTCAATCCAGTTTGTAAAATCTTTGTCCATTTCTCGCGTTTCTTGAATCATTTCATAATATTTTGCACGATCACGAGCAAAATATTCATCCAATCCAAGTGAATGCGCTGGATCATACTTACCCTGAAATAAGACCCATTGTGATAAAGCCCGCGCCATACGTCCGTTACCATCAACAAAAGGATGAATTGTAACAAATTCATGATGAAAAATTGCACTTCTTACAACAGCATGTTCTTCTTTCGATTTTGATAACCACGTTAACAGCTCACCCATGCGTTTTGGAACATCTTTTGGTGTCGGTGGGGTAAATATGACTTGTCTCTTAGAGTTAACGACATAGTTCTGTACCTTTCGCCAATGTCCTGATCGGCCAGAGACAAGAAACCCCTTAGTCATTAGTCCATGAAGCTGAAGAATTCGATTAGATGTAAAAGGTGTGCTTTTGTGCTCTATGATCCATCGCAAAACATTAATACAATTTTTAACCTCAGTTTTCTGCTGCGATTCTGCATCTACGTCTTTCCCATCAACAAGAGCGGTAACTTGCGCCAAAGTAAGCATGTTCCCTTCTATCCATGTAGAAGAGTGAACATCACGGCCAAGTGCGTCTCTGGTAATTTTGATCCTAATAGGAGACTTTGA
>CAZASA010000107.1:0-7186 GCA_964487685.1 uncultured Planctomycetales bacterium | reverse complement strand
ATAGAATAGAAGGGGACAGTCCCTTCCAGAAACATTTTGACTAAATATCGATTCCTTGTATAATACGAACTTTCTAAAGCACTAAAAGGAGAATTCTATGTTCGCAGTAGTTCAGTTGGGAAACAGCCAGTATAAAGTCAGCGAAGGCGATACCATCAAGGCCAATCGTCTGGATTATGAAAAAGGCCAGAGCATCATTTTGGATAAAGTCTTGCTTTATTCCGACGGTAAGAATGTTAAATTAGGCACGCCATATTTGAAAGATGTTGAGGTCAAGGCAGAGGTCATTAATCAAATGCGCGCTCCCAAGGTCATTGCCTATAAGTACCGCAAACGCAAAGATTCCGCGCGTACCCATGGCCATCGCCAGGATTTGACGACCGTTAAAATTGCAAAAATCACTGCTTAATTATTTTTGAATTTTAAATCCCGGTATCCCTGCGAGGGGTCACCGGGATTTCTTTTTTGGGGAATAACGTATGGCATTTGTTGATCAGGCACGCATACAAGTACAGGCCGGTAACGGCGGCAAAGGCTGTGAGAGCCACTATAGCGATAAGTACACGCGTTATCCCATCTGCAATGGCGGCGACGGCGGGCGCGGGGCCAATATTGTCTTTGTGGCAGACCGTAATTTGCATACCCTGCTCGATTACCGTTTCAAACAGCATTATGTCGGCCAAAGCGGCGGCCATGCCAGCAGTAATAATAAGACCGGCAAAAGGGGCGAGGAGTGTATCCTGCGCGTTCCCGTGGGCACAGTGCTTTGGGATTTTGATACGGACCTTTTGATCCGTGATCTTAACGTCCATGGAGACAGCGTTATTGTGGCCCGTGGCTGCGAAGGCGGCCGGGGCAATAATCATAACCGGACAGTCCTGCCACCGCATGCCGGTGAAAAGCGCATGATCCGCCTGGAGCTTAAGATCATCGCTGATGTGGGATTGATCGGATTTCCCAACGCCGGCAAATCAACGCTTATTTGTGCGATCTCCAAGGTCAAATCCAAGATCGCTGATTATCCATTCACGACCCGCGCACCCATCCTTGGGATCGTCAAGGATGAGGATGATGAGGACAAGAATTTTGTGGTGGCAGACCTGCCGGGCCTGATCGAGGGCGCCCATGAAGGCAAGGGGCTGGGGCATCAATTCCTCAAGCATGCCGAACGCACCAAGATCCTGGTGCATGTGATCGATATGTCAGGCAGCGAGGACCGTGATCCGGTGGATGATTATTATAAGATCTGTGAAGAATTGGACTTGTATAGCGAAGAACTTTTGCAGAAGCACCGTATTCTCGTGGCCAATAAAATGGATCTGCCTGACGCTAAAAAGAACCTGACAAAGTTCAAACGCAAGGTCACCAAGGACATCATTGCCATTTCAGCCAAAGAACAAGAAGGCCTGGATAAACTTTTGGAAAAGATCAGATCATTGCTATAATACGTAATCCCCCTCTTTAATACGACCAACAGGAGTACTCGGTATTGAGAGTATAAAGAGGGGTTAGGGGAGTTTTAATGAACAATAAAGGATTTTTCGGATTAGTGGGCCTGCTTGTCGCAGTAGCATTTATTTGTTTCATGGCCTATTTTATGTATAAACAGTATTTCGGCAGGCCAACAGGCATGGACCAAAGCACCCAGGATGCCGCTCAGCAAGCCGGTGTTGATACGTCAAGCCAATCAGGGATCTTCGGCAGTGTTAAGTCCATGATCAACGGCGTCAATGACGCGGAGCAACAACAAGCACAACAACTAGATAACGCCGTCGCGCAATAAATTGGGGGAACATTACGTCATTATATTTTTGCTTTATAAATACGTATGTTATACTAAATTTAAGTTGTTCCCAGGAGGATTTTTATGAATACAGCTAAAAAAGAAGTCCAATCTTTGCTTCAAAAATTACCAAATGACTGTACCATTGAGGATATTCAATATCATCTTTATGTGATTGAGAAAATCAATAGGGGACTTGAAAGAATTAAACGAGAGGGAGGTATCCCTCAAGAGGTTGTTGAAAGACGGTTGGCAAAATGGCTCGTAAAGTAAGATGGTCCCCTGAAGCTGTTGAGGATATTGAATCTATTGCAGAGTACATCAGCCGTGATTCTGAATATTACGCTCGGACCACCATTTCCAAAATCATTGATTTTTCACAAAGCGTAGTCAAATTCCCACAGATAGGCCGCATAGTACCTGAATTTAAAGATAAGCAAATTAGAGAGCGATTGATTTATAGTTATCGTCTGGTTTATAAAGTCGAACGCACGTATATTTTGATTGTTGCTGTTATACATGATAAGCGATTATTTCATTCTATTTCTGAACGTTTTTGAAATGAAAAGGCTCAAATATGACACGGACATTTCAGAGGCCTATAAAGAGGATCGTGGTGAAGCTGGGTTCGAGCCAGATCGCGGATGCACGGATGCGGGCGAAGACGGGGCAGTTGGCGGCGCTTTGTAAACAGATCAGGGATTTGCGTAAGCAGCATATTGAGGTGGTCTTAGTTTCGTCCGGTGCCATTGCCTTAGGCATGGGCGAATTGGGCGAAACAGTGCGCTCGACGGAATTGGCCCAACTGCAGGCGCGCGCGGCCATCGGCCAGGCGGCTTTGATGCGGCTTTATAGTGAATTATTCCGTAAGCAAGGTCTTAAATGCGGCCAGGTGCTTTTGACCTGGGATGATTTTGAGAACCGTTCCAGATTTTTAAATGCCGGGCGCACCCTGGAAGCTATTTTAGCGAAAGGTGTTGTTCCTGTGATCAATGAGAATGACACAACTTCGACTGAAGAAATTAAATTCGGGGACAATGATAAATTATCAGCGCTGGTGGCCAATCTTTTGCATGCCGATCTTTTGGTGATCCTTTCTGATGTGGAAGGATTTATCGGAGAGAACAAAGAAGTGCTGAAAGATATCCCTGAAATTACACCCAAGATCATCACCATGGCCGCGGGGACATCCAATGTTCATTTGGCGCGTGGCGGCATGAAGACAAAAATTGAGGCCATCAAGATTGCCACCGACGTACGCATACCCTGTGTTATCACGGCCGGGGCCATTAAGGATATTTTGGTGCGTTTGGTCGTCAAACGCGAACGTATTGGGACTTTCTTTATCGCCAAGAATGAAAAACTTTTAGATGGAGCTTCGGAACATGAGTTTATCCGCGCACATTTTAAAAATAGCAAAACAAGCTAAAAAAGCTTCCTTTCAAATGGCCTTGATCAGCACGAAACAAAAAAATCGTGCCCTGGTCCAGATGGCCGATGCCCTGGAATCCCAACAAAATTATTTAATTAGTGAAAATGCCAAAGATTTGGCTGCCGCTTCAAAAGCTAATCTTTCAAGAGCCCTCATTGACCGCCTGACCCTTGATGGCAAACGTATTTCAAATATGGCTAATGGCCTGCGTGAAACCGCCAAGCTCAAAGATCCCGTCGGTGAATTGCTTGAGACCATTAAGCGGCCCAATGGTCTGGTGATCAAGAAAGTCCGGGTGCCTTTAGGGGTGGTGGGTATTATTTATGAGTCACGCCCCAATGTCACCGCTGATTGCGCGGCCTTGTGCCTTAAATCCGGTAATGCGGCCATCCTCAAAGGCGGCAAGGAAGCGATCCATTCCAATAAGGCGATCTTTAAGGTCTTAAAAAGCCAGTTGAAGAAGAACAAAATCCCGCTCGATGCGTTGCAGTTGATCGAATCCATTGATCGCCAGGCCGTGCATGAACTTTTAAAACTGGATGAGTATGTTGATGTGATCGTGCCGCGCGGTGGGGAAACATTGATCCGCTTTGTCGCTGATAATTCCCGTATCCCGGTCATCAAACATTTCAAGGGTGTCTGCCATGTCTATGTCAGCTCTAAGGCTGATCTTGCCATGGCGCAGAAGATCACCATGAACGCCAAGGTGCAAAAGCCAGGAGTTTGCAATGCCATGGAAACTTTGTTGGTGGATCGTGCCGTGGCCAAAAAATTTTTGCCGGCCATTATTGTTGATCTTAAAACTGCTGGCTGTGAGATCCGCGGGGACAAAGCCACTCGTGCTATTGTAAAGGATGACATTAAAACGGCGACTACAGCAGACTGGTTTACAGAATACCTGGATTTGATCTTATCTGTTAGAGTGGTCAATGGGCTTAAAGAAGCCATTGAACATATCAATACCTACGGCTCGCATCACTCTGATACAATTGTTACAACGGACAAAAAACAGGCGCAAACATTTTTGGACGCGGTGGATTCGGCCTGCGTCTATGTCAATGCGTCAACCCGGTTTACCGACGGATTTGAGTTCGGTTTTGGGGCGGAAGTGGGCATCAGCACAGACAAACTGCATGTGCGAGGGCCCATGGCCCTGGAGGGGTTGACCAGTTATAAATATGAAATTTATGGTAACGGTCAAGTGCGAGGGTGACCCGAACCGGGAACCAAGTAAGAGGGCCTTTTGAAACGTATCGGAATTTTAGGCGGAAGTTTTGATCCTATTCACTTTGGCCATTTACTGATGGCCCAAAGTGCGACTGAAGCCTTGAAGCTTGATGTGGTTTTCTTTGTCCCTGCTTTCTGCTCTCCCTTTAAAGCCAGCCACGCTTTGCCAGATGCTGTTAAACGCGTGGTAATGGTCAAGGAAGCTATCAAAGGCAATCCAGCCTTTAAGTTGTACGATGGTGAGATCCGCCGCGAGCAAGTTTCTTACACCATTGACACATTAAAGGAATTGAAAACCAAACATCCCGGTGCTAAATTTTATTTATTGATGGGGGGGGATAATTTAAGGACGTTTCACCGCTGGAAAGATCCGCAGGGCATTATCAAACTGGCTAATCTTGTCATTTTGAACCGGCCCGGATTTGATCGGAATTATCCTAAACGCTGGCCTTATGTGAAGATCAATATGCCGGCTGTTGATATTTCTTCCAGCGATATTCGTCAACGCCTCAAGGGCATGAAATCCATCTGGTATTTGACGCCCAAGGCTGTGATCCGTTATATTAAACGTTATCGGTTGTATGGTTATAGAAAGGGAATGATATGAGCGACCCCAAGACCCAAATCAAATTCGGCACCGACGGCTGGCGCGCGGTGATCGCCGACACCTTTACTTTTGAAAACGTTGGTATCGTGGCCCAGGCCGCGGCGGACTGGATCAATAAGAACAATTCGCAATTTTTGCTTAAATCTGCCTCGGTCGGTTTTGATAACCGCTTTTTGTCCACCGAATTTGCGCAGGAATTTGCGGAAGTTTTCGCGGCCAACGGCATTAAAACCTATCTGTCAGATACTTCTTTGCCAACACCTGCTTTGAGTTTTGGGGTGGTGAATTTTGCCAGCGTATGCGGGATCATGATCACAGCCTCACATAATCCTGCTAAATTTAACGGTGTCAAAATTAAAACTGCCCAGGGAGGAGCCGCATCCAAAGAGATCACCGGAACCGTCGAGAGTTATTTGGGCCAAACACCTCTAAAGCGTATGAATTATAAGGCTGCTGTCGATCAGGGCTTGATCGTCGTGCATGATTTTAAGAAAGAGTATGTCAAATTTTTACGTAATTACATCAATTTAAAGAAAATGAAAACGGCAAAGTATAAGGTGCTGACCGATGTCATGCACGGCAGCGGCAGGGATTTGATGCGCCAGATCCTTAAAGGGACCGATATCAAATTGACCCTGATGCGCGAAGATGTGAATCCCGGTTTTGACGGCAGTAAGCCTGAGCCCATTCCCGAATGCCTGCATGAGATCATGCATCGCATGAAAACAGAAAAATTTGATTTTGGCCATGTGTTAGATGGCGACGCGGACCGTATTGCCGCGGTGATGCCCGGCGGTGAATTTGTTTCACCGCAGAAGATACTGGGACTGTTGGTCCTTCATATGGCACGTAACCGCCATGTGGAAGGCGGCATCGTCAAGACCCTGTGCGGGACGACTATGCTCGATAATATCGCTAAAAAACTTAATCGCAAACTTTATGAAACTCCGGTGGGATTTAAATATATCACGGATCTGATGGTCTCTGAAAAGATCGTTGCCGGTGGGGAAGAGGCTGGTGGTATGGGCCTGCCAAATTTTATCCCCGAGCGTGACGGCACCCTGGCCGGTCTTTTAATCTTGGAGATGATGGTCTATAACAAACGTAATTTCAAGCAATTGGTCGAAGACATGGAACGCGAATTCGGCCGGTATTATTATTCCCGGCTGGATTATAAATTCGATGCCAAGAACGTTGATCTTAATAAATTAAAGACGATCACTTCAGTTTTAGGCAAAAAGGTCATTGAAGTCAAGGATTACGACGGGGTCAAGCTTATCTGTGAGAATGAGGATTGGCTGATGTTCCGTCCTTCGGGCACCGAGCCGTTGGTGCGTATTTATTCCGAAGCCAAGAGTGCCAAGCGTTCCAAAGACATCCTTGAATTCGGCAGGCAGCAAATAGATCCTAAGTAAATTGGCCTCGTCATCCTGAGCGTAGCGAAGGATCTTAAGACATCTTAGGATTCTTCGGTATTGCCTCAGAATGACAAATTACATTTTATGATTTATTATATCACCTATTTTCTCACCAAGGTCATGAGCTGGATATGGTTCCCATTTACCGCCCATAATACCCGCAATATCCCTCTCAGCGGGGGGTTTATTTTAGCCAGTAATCATGTCAGTAATCTGGACCCTGTTGTTTTGGGCATATGCTCGGTCAGGCGATTGAATTTCATGGCCAAGATTGAATTGTTCAAAGGCCTCCTGGGTTTTTTTCTTACAGAATTATGGGCTTTCCCGGTCAAAAGGGGAGAGTCGGATTTTGGCGCGATGAAAGAAGCGCTGAAACGATTGAAAAAAGGACGCGCGGTCCTGATCTTTGTCGAAGGCTCCCGGCGCATTGGCAATGAGCCTACCAAGGCCCAGGCCGGTGTCGGTTTTTTGGCGATCAAATCCGGCGTGCCCGTGGTTCCTGTCTTTGTGCGGGGGACTGAAAAAGTCATGGCTCCGGGGACAAAATTCTTCACCAGAGGCCCTGTTTCCGCCACTTTTGGCGAGCCTTTTTATCTCAAAGACGCCCCCAGCTACGAAGCCGCTTCCCAGCAAATCCTGGATAAGATCTACGCTTTAGCTTAACCCCAGCAATTAAGAACCAATGATTCTTCGCACGGAAAAAGCGTAAAAGTTAGGTT
>CAZASA010000106.1:0-7281 GCA_964487685.1 uncultured Planctomycetales bacterium | reverse complement strand
CCATGTGATGGTGCCAGGGCCATTCGTGGATGCGGATGGTAAGGTCATCGGCCAGCACAAAGGCCTGGCCAACTACACCATCGGTCAGCGGGATAAATTAGGATTGGCCATGGGTTATCCGGTTTTTGTTTACAAAATGGACCGTGCGACAAATACAGTTCACATCGGGGACCTTAGACGGTTATATTCCGGCGGATTGAAAGCCAGTGCGATGAATTGGGTGAGCATGGAAATCCCTGAAGAAACCATAGAAGTTAGTGCTAGAATCCGCTATAATTCTCCTGAAGTCAAAGCGTATCTAACACCGATGGATCAAGGCGCTGTTAAGGTCAAGTTCGCAGAGCCTCAAAAATCCGTCACTCCCGGCCAGTCGGTCGTTTTTTACGATGGCGAGGTGGTATTGGGAGGGGCAATTATTGACGAAGCTATAGCGTGCCCTGAAGAAAAGTTAGCTTTGGTTGAAATTGAATAAATATGAAAATTTCATTTTGCCTGCTGACGTTGTCACTGATCGTGGTTCCTTTGTCCTTTGCTCAATCTGTTAATCCCGCCCGTACCTATGAACAGCAAAGAGGGACGCAGCCTCCTGTACAAGGGGAGTGGAATGTGTATGACCGCCAGGGGAATCTTTTAAGAGTAGAGAACTACGATAATTACAGGCTTAACGGCGAGATGAAGATCTATTATCCTTCGGGGGCCCTGAAGGAATTATTGAATTATTCAGATGGTTTGCGTGTGGGGGATGACAAGAATTATTACGAAAGCGGCGGCCTGGAGCATGAAGATACCTATGTGAACAATGTGCTTGAGGGTGCCGGTACTCATTATTTTGAGTCAGGTGAGGTCAAAAGCCGCGAGACCTACGAGGGCGGCAATTTGAACGGAGAGAAGAAGACCTACTATAAGGACGGAAATTTAAATCAGGATATGAATTATGTTAATGGTTTAATGGATGGCGCGGCCACGACATATAAAGAAGACGGGCAAGTGGCGGTGGATGAACAGTATGCCAAAGGTAAATTGATCAGCCATTATGTTTATGATGAAAGTTCCGCTTATGTGGCCAAAGGCACCGGCGCTCCCAACGCCAGTGCGCCTGTACCCAACAACGCTCCCTCATCAGCAGATACACCAAGCAAAATATGATCTCCTTAAACACCGACTATCTTAAAAGTTATGTTTCGCCTAAGGAAATTGAGCAGATTCTTCCTTTGGTACGTCTCGCTCACGACAATTTACATGGTCATAAGGGCTTGGGCGCTGAGTTTACAGGTTGGCTTGACCTGCCTTCCCGCATTCCTGATAGCTTGATCAAGGAGATCTCGGCGTTAGCCAGTGAGGTGCATAAGAATTCCGATTGCATTGTATCGATCGGCATCGGCGGCTCTTATTTGGGCATTCGCGCTACCGTCGATTTCTTGGGCGGGGGCAAACTTCCGGTTTATTACGCGGGGCATACGATCAGCAGTGATTATCTGCATGATTTATTAGGCACTCTTAAGGACAAAAGGATCACCGTTGTTGTCATATCCAAATCAGGGACCACCACCGAACCGGCCATTGCCTTTCGGGTGATCAAAAAATTAATGGAGGGCAAGTACCAGGGCGAAGAACTTAAAAAAAGGATCATCTGTGTCACCGACGCAAAAAAGGGCGCTTTACGTAAGATCGCGGACAATGCGGGGTACAGGTCATTTATCATTCCCGACGATGTAGGTGGGCGCTATTCGATCTTGACACCCGTCGGCCTGGTTCCTCTGGCATTGGCCGGGGTGGACATCCAAAGTTTGGTGGACGGTGCCAGGAAAGCCCAGGAAGAATATGCGGTTTGTGACCTGGATAAAAATATCTGCTATCGTTACGCGGCTTTGCGTAATATCCTCTATGCCAAGGGCAAGAAGATCGAAGTGCTCTCATCTTTTTATCCCAATGTTTTTTATGTGGCTGAATGGTTCAAGCAATTATTTGGTGAAAGCGAAGGCAAGCAAGGCAAAGGTATTTTTCCGGCTTCTTTGATCATGTCCACAGACCTGCATTCCATGGGCCAGTGGATGCAGGAAGCTGAACGCACGGTATTCGAGACCTTCATCCAGGTCGATCGTCCGCACCATGATGTGATCATCCCGCAGGACAAGGATGATATCGACGGGTTTAATTATGTGGCAGGCAAGGGATTTGATTTTGTGAATAAAAAAGCCTATGAGGCCACCTCAGCGGCGCACTTTGAGGGCGGCGTGCCGAACATGACCATCACCTTATGTAAAAGTGATACCATGCATCTGGGGCATTTGTATTATTTTTTTGAAAAGGCCTGCGGAATTTCAGGTTATCTCTTGGGCGTCAATCCTTTTGACCAGCCAGGGGTGGAAGCATATAAAAAGAAGATGTTCGCCTTGCTCAAACAGTAGTAGAAAATGCAAAACCCACGGTTGACATACCGTAGGTTTTGTAAGGGGATAGGCCTTAGTCTTGCTTTCGCTATCCTTCGGACCCTCCTTAACTACACTTTTACTATACTATCATTTGATCCTTAGTGCAAATTTTTGTTCGTCACATAAGCATATATTTCACAATAAGTTATGAAAGAGACAAAAAATACTTTTGAAATTGTTTTAGCCGCCCGCGGTTTATGCAAGAACTATCCTGATTCGCAAAGCAAAGGGATCATCAAAGCTTTGGACCATTTGGACCTCACCGTGCGGGAAGGGGAGATCTTGGGGATCTTGGGCCCCAATGGTGCAGGCAAAACCACGTGCTTAAATACCCTCGCAACTTTGTTGCTGCCTGACTCCGGTGACATCGAAATTTTCGGGTTAAGGTCCATCCCAAAGAATTTCAATATCGTACGTTCCTGGATCAATATGTCCTCGGGGTATCCGAATTATGCGTTTAGTTTGACCGTCGAGGAGAACCTTAAATTTTACGGACGTCTTTATGGATTAAGCGGGGCTGCCTTACAGCGCAAGGTTGATGAGCTGACTTCTCTTTTTGAATTACAATCCTACGCCAAACGCCGTTTTGATGAATTGTCCTCGGGCACCAAGCAGCGCCTGTCCCTGGCCAAGTCGCTTTTAAATGACCCCAAGATCCTTTTTTTAGATGAACCCACCATCGGTCTGGATCCGGATGTTTCACTCAAGACCCGTGAGATCATCATGGATATCCTGCAAAAGCGCCGGATGACCGTGCTGTTGACCAGCCACAATATGGATGAAGTAGAATCGATGTGCGAAAGGGTCGCCTTTATCCAAAAGGGCAGGATCATCAAACTGGCCGCGGTCGATGAGCTCAAGCGCCTGCATCAAACGGATGACCTGGAGAAAATATTTATTCAATTGGCCCGCCAAACAAGTTCTCCGTCGGTGCAGGACTATGGGGCCATAACAACCAAGACATTGCCATTGCCGCCCGGCCGGACTTGGGCAGGGTGGTTTAACAGGGCCTTTGCATTTACCACGCGCAGTGCTATTTTTTCCGTGCGCAATTTATTTGTGATGACGGATGTGTTTTTTTGGCCGATGATCTCATTGCTTTCCATCGGGTTTATGGCCAAATTCGTCAAATTAGGCCCTGAGACCCTGGGCTTTGTGATGACCGGGACCCTGGCCGCGGGAATTTTGCAGATCGCCCAGCTGGATGTGGGCTATACCGTGCTTTATGAGTTATGGTCAAAAAGCCTTAAACACACCTTATTAACACCCGTCGGTGTTTCTGAAGGGGTGGCAGGAACATGGATCATCGGCATGGTCAGGGGAACGGTCGCCTTTGTGCTTTTGAGCATGGCCGCCTCATGGGGCTTTGGATTTCATCTGCCGGGGATCATGACCACGATATTATTTTTATTCGGGCTCTTTGCCTGCGCATTTATTTTGGGTATCATGGTCAATATCCTGATATTGTCTTTCGGCCAAAAGGTGGAGATCACGGCCTGGATGTTCGCCCAGTTATTCATGATCATCTGCGGGATCTACTATCCCATTGATATGCTGCCCAAGTTTTTTCAAACCATCGCGATGATGGTACCGATCACCCATTTTTTGGAATATTTCCGCCAATCCTATGGGTTCAAGGCCCATACTGCCTATCCCTTACTGACTGCTTTTGCGCTGACCTTCCTATATATAATGCTTTCACTGCACTTTTTAGGCCGTGCCTACACCCGGGCCCGAAAGAAAGGTATCATCATCCGCCTGTCGGAATAAATTTTGCTTGTTGCTTTCCTGGAATCCTTATACAATTAACTTGTTAATAAACGTAAAGCCCCGCTAGGGCAGTTGCCCAAGCAGCGGGGTCCAGTAAGGAGAGAGGTTTATATGGGACGTATCGGAGACTGGATTGTCATTATCGCTATTTTTGTACTTTTGTTTGGCTGGCAAAAATTACCTGAAGTTGGCGCATCTCTTGGCCGAGCCATCCGTGAATTTAAAAAGAATTTAAAAGACACAGAAGAAGAGATCAAAAAGCCTAACGAATCAAATCCTCAGTGATCTTAAATTCATTTTTTCAATCTTTAATCAAACATATCGAAGAATTGCGCTCGCGGATGATCAAATCCGTGGGCGCTTTTATTTTAGCCTTTTGTATTTCTTATCCATTTATCGGCAAACTCCTGGTGATCATCATCGCGCCGGCGGGCCATTTGGTCTTTACAGCACCGACGGAAGCGTTTTCAGCGTACATGATGTTAGGGGCACTGATGGCCCTGTTCATTGCGTCCCCCTACATTGTGTACCAGATCTGGGCCTTTGTGGCTGGCGCACTTAAACCCTCCGAGAAAAAATTCGTACTTCTTTTCGCGCCCCTGTCCTTATTGTTCTTTTTAGCGGGCGGGGCGTTCGCCTATTTCATCACGGTGCCCATGGCCTATAGGTTTTTGATGAGCTTTTCTTCCCCGTATCTAGTGCCCATGGTCACGATCAAGAATTATTTTGGGTTCCTGGGACATATGATGGTGGCGTTTGGAGTGGCATTCGAGCTTCCGTTGATACTGGCTTTCCTGGCCAAGATCGGCATTGCCTCGCCGGCGTATTTGCGTCAAATGAGGCGCCATGCCATCATCATTATACTGGTCGTTGCCTCTTTCCTGGCTCCGCCCGATGTGATATCGATGCTGATATTGGCTGTTCCGTTGATCGGATTGTATGAGCTGGGGATCGTTTTCGTGGGTTTTGTGTATAAACAACGGTGAGGGTGGTGCGGACCGTACTAAACATAAAACCCTCTGAGTACTACATCAAAGGGTTTTATGAAAATGCATGATAACAGCGGTTATTTCTTCTTTGCTGTTTTCTTTTTTGCTTTTTTCTTGGTAGCCATTGTGTAGCTCCTTTCTTAAAGATTGATTTGTTACTAAGATATTAACATTAATTCGTTCATATGCAAAAATTTTTTTTATAATTTTTTATGTGTCCCTCATCTTTATATATCCACATTCCGTTTTGTAATCGCAAATGTTTGTTCTGTTCCTTCGTGATCGCTGTGGCCCAAGAACACCGACGGGAAGAATACGTTTCCGCTCTTGTCCGGGAAATGAAAAAAAACAAAGACCAATCGATCGCGACCGTCTATTTTGGCGGCGGCACTCCCAGCATGCTGGAAGAAGGACAATTAAACAGATTAATGGAAGCGATCGGAAAAAATTTTATACTTGAAGATGATGCGGAGATCACCATTGAAGTAAATCCTGAGAGCATTGATCGCTCCAAAGCAAGATTTTTAAAAGACCAGGGCATCAATCGCGTCAGTCTTGGCGTGCAATCATTGAACGATCGTTATTTAAAATTTTTGGGCCGGAGCCATGGCGCCCGAGGGGCCCGCGATGCTTATCATTGGCTGCGTGAGGCCGGGATAGCGAATGTGAATCTTGATTTGATGTATGCTTTTCCGGGGCAGACCAGGGAAGAATTGACAGAGGATGTACGGCAGATCGCGGCATTGGGAAGCGAGCATCTGTCGCTGTACACCTTGACCATTGAGCCCAACAGCCGTTTTTTCATGACACAAATGAAATTGGATGATGATGACATATTGGCCGATCATTATTTGTTCATCGCTAAGCTCCTGGGCGAATATGGGTTTGGGCAATACGAGATCAGTAATTTTGCCAAGCCCGGTTTTGAATCCAGGCATAATAAGAATTATTGGCTGGGTACGCCGTACATTGGTCTCGGAGTGGGGGCCCACGGATTTACAGGCCGGCGCCGCTATTGGAACACATCAAAATTTAAGGAATATTTAGAACATGCATTGAAAGGTACGGATGCGCTTGAAGGTTATGAAGATCTAACCGATGCCCAGTTAAATATGGAAAGAGTCTTGTTTGGTTTAAGGATGAACGAAGGGATCGTGGCAAACCTTATCCCGTCGGATAAGCAAGGCCTTATCAATACATGGGTCAACGATGGTTTTTTATGGCAAGGTGAGGGGAAGTTAAAGGCCACTGACCGCGGACGTTTGGTCTTGGATGAATTATCCAGCCGATTGATATGAAGCGGCGATCCGTTGGGAGTGATTGAAAAGTTTTAAGAGGGATGCTTCAAGCATGCGGCGGTATTTGTCATCCATGTTCAGGGCTTTAAGGATCTTTTCGGCTTCGTTGAGGCGTAAGCGGATGGCCTTGAGCGCATAATCCAAGCTCTTGGTCTGAACAAATATTTTTTTAACGGTTTCCAAGTCTTTAAGGCTTTTATTTTTTTTGTTAAAGATCGCGAGGAATTCTTTTTTGGCCGTCCCCCGAAGGACACTAAAGGCATGGGTGACCAATAGGGTTTTTTTACCTTCGGCCAGGTCGCTTAGGATCGATTTGCCGATATTCGCTTCTGTCTCGTAGATGCCGATGATATCGTCCTGCACCTGGAAGGCTTGGCCGATAAGAATGCCGAAACGCGAGATCTTTTTGATCTCCGTGTCCTTGGCGCCGGCCAGGATGGCCCCGGTGACCATGGGGCAGTCAAAGGTATAGCGCGCGGTTTTAAGGGTATAATTAAGGAAAACTTCTTTCTCATCAACGTCTTTGATGTTTTTGACACCGCTGACAGTGTCGATGAATTCACCCATGGCGGTAAAGGCCGCTGTTTGGATAAAATATTTTAAAGCGCGTTCTTTGCGTTCGGCAGGTTCATTGATCGACAAGAATGCGTCAATGGCCAGCGCATAGACGATATCTCCGGCGATGATCCCCAGGTCAATGCCCAATTTATCAGGGTCAGGGGAATGGACCGTATGGGCCAGGACCTTGTGCATGGTGGGCTTGCCGCGGCGCAGGTCCGAGCGGTCGATGAT
>CAZASA010000105.1:0-7299 GCA_964487685.1 uncultured Planctomycetales bacterium | reverse complement strand
AGGCTGTCTAAGCATTCCCCGCGTGCTGGTTGACATCAAGCGTGCCAAAAATGTTTTGGTGGAATTTACCGATCTTAATAACCGTCAGGTCCGGGCCCAGTTAAACGGGCTTGAGGCCAGGGTATTTTTGCATGAATTTGACCATTTGCAGGGAAAGTTGATCCTTGATTATTTAAGTCCTAAGGACCGCACCAGGATCGAATCCCAGATGAAAAAAGGCGCATTGACCGGTAAAGTATTGGGCGACGACGATGATAACCGAAGAAAAATTTGACACAGGATTAGTGAAACTGCCGGAATGGTTCAAGCAGGAAATACCGGACATGGCCAAGGTCCGGGCCATGAAAGGTCTTTTTAGGTCAAGCCGTTTGCATACGGTGTGTGAAAGCGCTAATTGCCCGAATATGGGCAGCTGCTGGAAACAAGGGGTGGCGACCTTCATGATCCTGGGAGGTACTTGCACACGGGCCTGCCGTTTTTGTGCGGTCCCAGCCGGACGGCCGGACTTGGTCGACAAAGAAGAGCCGCACAATGTAGCCTTGGCTGTCAAAGAATTAGGATTACGTTATGTGGTGGTGACCTCGGTGGCGCGCGATGATATTGAAGATGAAGGCGCTCATCAATTTGCCCAGACGATCAAGGCCATCCGAAACCTCACTCCGGGAGTAAAAATTGAGGTCTTGGTCCCGGATTTTTCTGCCAAAGAAGCTTCCTTGAAAATATTAAGCGATGCCGCCCCGGAAGTGATCAGCCATAATATTGAAACAGTCAGGCGTTTGGCGCCATCTATCCGGCCCCAAGCTTTACACGATAGGTCATTGAGTGTTTTACGCCGCTTCAGGGAGCTTAATCCTAAGAGTTTTATCAAGTCATCCCTGATGGTCGGTATCGGTGATACCGACGAGGAAATTATAGACGTGATGCATGAGCTGTATCAGGCCGGCTGTCAGATCCTGACCATTGGCCAATATTTGGCGCCAACCCGCAACCGGCGCCATTTGAAAGTAGAACGTTTTTTGAGCCCGCTTGAATTTGACCGGTATCGTCAGCAAGGTTTGGACATGGGATTTGCCTATGTGGAAAGCGGGCCTTTGGTGAGAAGTTCCTATATTGCGGAGCAGGGGTACCAAGCCGCCTTAACAGCGTTGGGGGGTAGGATCTGATGTCGCAAAAATTTAAAGAAGTATTTTCATTTATCCTTCCATTTTTCTTGAGCATTGCATTGTTAGTGTGGTTATTTGTCACTATAGACTACAAACATATGTGGCAGGCGGTCAAGGGTTCCGATATGCGCTATATGAGCGCAGCCGGTATTATTTTCTTTTTGATCAATTTCTTAGTCATCTGGAGATGGCGTATTTTAATGAAGGCGGTCGGGCTTAAGGCCAGAAGTTTTTCCAGCATGCGGTGGTTTTTTATCGGTCTTTTTTGTAATCTGGCCCCGATATCTACCGTCGGCAGTGATGTGATCAGGGGTTTGGGGCTGGCTCAGGAAGTAGGGCATAAGCCCAAGATCTTTGCATCTATTGTGCTTGACCGTTTATCGGGTTTTGCCGGTATTGTTATTCTGGCCGTAGTTGCGTTCCTTTTTGGCCATGGGATCATTGAAAATAAATTAGTCATTGTCGCCATCGCGGTGATGAGCATCGTTTCAGCAGCGATCGTGGTGGTTTTGTTCAGTCACCGGATATTTTCTTTCGCCTGCAAGGCTTTTGCGGCCTGGCCCAAGCTCAAAGACAATTTAATGAGATTGCATTTTGATATTGTTCTTTTAAAAGGCAGGCAGAGGAAGGGTTGGGAGGCCATCTTTATTTCCATTTTCGCCCAGATCGTTTTGGCGATAGAATTTTATTTGTCCGCCAAAGGCATGCATCAGAATATACCTTTGGTTTATTTCATTATTTTTTCACCTATTGTTTGTGTTGTCACTTCGCTGCCTTCCATCGGAGGCCTTGGCTTCAGGGAGATCAGCTGGGTTTATTTCCTTCCTTTGGTGGGCGTTTCTAAAGAAATGGCTGGAGGCTTGAGCCTTATTAATTCAGCTTTTACGATCATCGCCGGGCTGTTAGGCGGGTTATTCTATGTCACTACATTATCTGCTGGACGGATACAATATACTCAAGCAAGTCCCGGCATTGAGCCAACTGCCTCTTGAGGAAGGACGCAAGGGCCTGTTGAAATGGATCGATCAGGCGCGCCCGCAAGGCAGCCTGAACAATCAAGTGACCGTGGTCTTTGACGGACACCCTGACTATTCTGGCGGTAATTTTCAGAACGATATCCGGGTGATGTTTTCCGACGGGTGTTCAGCGGACGACCAGATCAAGCTGATGGTCGAAGAAGACCCGGCCCGCAAAAATTGCGTGGTCGTCTCTGATGATAAGGACGTATTCCTTTACGCGCGTTCTTTGGGTGCTCGGGTGATGAGTGTGAAGGCCTTTACATCAAAACCCAAAGGCCGTGTATTACGGCAGGAGACCGGCGGAAAATATATTTCATTGAGCCGCCAGGAGAAGATCAATAAAGAGTTTACCGATATTTGGCTGAAAGATAAATAATGGTGACCCGTTTTTTAAAGAAGATCCTGGAACATTTGCGCAGTATCGGCGAGGCTATCTATTTTCTGGGTGACATTTTTTCCGTGATCTTCAAGGGCAAGGTCAGGTGGAACGATGTCATGGTCCAAATGTACGAGCAGGGCGTGCAATCGGTGGTGATCGTGATCCTGACGTCGCTTGCGATGGGGACAGCCCTTGGGCTTGAGGGATTCATGACCTTGCAGCGATTTGGGGCCAAGGAATTCATCGCGCGTTTGGTGGCCTTGTCTTTGCTAAGAGAGTTGAGCCCCGTGCTGACATCGTGGATTTTTTCGGGCAAGGTTGGCGCAGGGATCACCGCGGAATTAGGCACGATGAATACTCAGGACCAGATCCAGGCGACCCGGGCCATGGGGGTTGATCCTATCGAATATTTGGTGGTCCCTAGGTTCTTGGCTTGCATTCTGGTTTTGCCGGTGCTGATGATCATTTCTGAGATCCTCGGTATCGCCGGTGGATATATGATCGCCATTTCACAGGCCAGGCTGCCGGGTGCTTATTATTTCCATGAGACCCTGCAAGCAGTGGGCTACGTGGATTTTTTCAGCGGTTTTATCAAGGTTTTCTTTTTTGCCATCATCATCGGATGGATCTGTTGTTATCAGGGATTTTTTACCCAGGGAGGGACCACGGGGGTGGGGCGTTTCACCACCAAGGCAGTGGCCTATTCATATATCGCGGTGATCGTATCCAATACGGTTTTGACCAAAATTATATTAACATTTTGGGGGTAATCTATGGTTAAACAGCAGAAACATTTTAGATTGGGCCTCTGGATCATGCTTTCAGTTTTGATGGCAGGCTGCTCATCGCTTCCCGGCAATGACGGGCAGGTCCAGACCTATCCAGCTCCGGTCGTCGAGGCTGTTTGGATCCGTGACGGCCAGCCGATCGAATACGACGGGTATAAATGGTACCCGGTCAATGATTACGAGGTCATGGAAGATTCAGAAGTCTATCAGATCGGTATTTATAAGGGTGTTCAGATCTTTGTGGAGAAGACAGACACCAAGCCTTATGACCGTATCTACACTAAATTTGACAAGAATAAATTCCGTTATTTTGAGCGCCGGGAAGATGATTAAAGTCGAAGGTTTATATAAGGAATTAGGAGGACAGTCAGTCCTGGAAAATATCACCTTCAATGTCAAGGGGGGTGAGATCATCGCTGTCCTGGGCTTAAGCGGGGCGGGCAAGACCGTATTGCTCAAGCATTTGATCGGCCTGTTCAGGCCTGACCGAGGGAGGGTCATCATCGACGGGGTGGATATCGATTCATTAAGTGAGGTCCAATTGCTTAAGGTGCGCTGCAATATGGGTTATTTGTTCCAGGAGGGGGCGTTGTACGATTTTATGGATGTTTTTGATAACGTGGCTTTTCCTTTGCGCGAGCATACCCAGCTTAAACCTTCCGAGGTTGCGGCCAGGGTACGGGAGGTCTTGAAACTGGTGGACCTGGATGATGTGGAATCCAAATTACCCGGGGAACTCAGCGGCGGCATGAAAAAAAGAGTAGGCTTGGCCCGTGCTATCGTGTTGGGGGCCAAGGTCCTCTTGTGTGATGAACCGACGTCGGGCCTGGACCCCATCCGCAGCCGGGACATCTCGGATTTGATCCGCCATGTGTCCCAGCAGATAGGGTCGACGACGGTGATCACTTCCCATGATGTGAATAATTCGTTTCGCATTGCTTCAAGGATACTTATCATCAATGAATGCCATATAGCAGCCATTGGTACTGCCGATGAGCTTAAAGGATCACAAGAACCATTTGTACGGGAATTTTTGCAGGCAACAACGGCATAAGGGAGGACTATGGAGAACAACGGCGGGCATTTTAAAAAATTGGCAGCAGGCTTATTTTTTATTGTAGGCCTTGCGCTGATCGCGATCAGTGTGTTCTTTATCGGTATAGACCGCGGGCTGACAGAGCCCAAATTCCAGGTCACGGTCCTGTTCAATCAGGTGGGCGGTCTGGTGGTAGGATCCCCTATACGGATCTCCGGTGTGGACGTGGGTATCGTGGGAGCTGTTGATTTCCTTAACGAGCCCATCGACGGGCGCAGCCTCAAGGTGCGTATGGATATCTTTAAGAAATATGAGTTTGAATTCCGCAAATGCTCCAAGGTCAGTATCAGGACCGAGGGAGTGCTGGGCCAGAAGCTCATTGAGATAAGCGAAGACCATTCTATCAAGGCCTTTGACCCGACTGTTCCTATCATCGGGGAAGATCCACTTGATGTCGAGGACATGGCCGCGGTCATTACCAGCACGGCTGTTTCTCTTCAGGCCACCAGTCAGGGACTTCAGGATGTGCTGCATGAGTGGAAATATATTTCCATCAAGACCAAGAGACTCTTGAACCGGGTGGATGAGAAATTATTGGAAGGCAGTTTATTTAAAGTCTTTTAAGAGGAGACCGTTTTATGTTTGTTTTAGCAAATTTCGTCGATGCCCTGGCCGCGGTGGTCAGCATTTTATTGACTATTTTGTACTGGTTGATCCTGGTCCGTGCTTTATTAAGCTGGGTCAGCCCGGACCCGTTCAATCCATTGGTACAGTTCTTGATGCGTACGACAGAGCCTATCCTGGAGCCAATACGCCGGTTCCTGCCGCCATTGTCCATTGATATATCGCCTATTATCGCTTTCTTTATTATTATGTTCTTACAAAGATTTTTGGTGGCCAGTTTATATGACCTGGCGTTAAGGCTCCGCTGATCAAGAGTTTAGATGGGAATTTGGTGCTTGCCAAAATCCCAAAGATAAGGTATAAAATACTTTAATTAATCTATATATTAACTAATATTAGGAGATCGCATGTTAGACCAAGTTAAAAAAGTCTTTGAAATGAAAAAGCAAGCCGATATACTCAAAAAAGAGTTAGAGGCGACCATTATAGAGGTTCAGGAGACCCGCGGGATCAAGGTGGTGATCAATGGCGCACAGATATTCCAATCCATTGATATTGAAGAAGGCCTTTTGAGTGCCGCCAACAAGAACCGCGTCCAGATGGACCTTTTAAGGAGCATTAATACCGCGGTGAAACGCTCCCAGCAGGCAGCGGCCAACAAAATGAAAAGCATGCCCGGGTTCAATTTGCCTGGGTTAACGTAATTTATTTTAATCAAAGAAAGGACAAACAAATGCCTTACGATCAAACATTGGATGTATCATCTTTCAAAGAAGTGATCGATTTTCAGAACACCAGGATCAGCGTCGGGGTTTATTCTTACAATGGGGCGCCCAAGAAATTGCAGGTCACCCGTGAGAATCAGATCGACGGCCAGTGGAGCTTCACTAAATTAGGCCGGATGAGCAAAGAGGAAGCCCAAGGGGTTGTCCCGATCATGATCAAGGCCATCGAGGCGATGTAATATGGGTAATGAAGTCTATTTGACCAGAGCAGGTTTCCATAAGCTCCAGACCCAGTTGGAGACGCTCAAGACCACCGAGCGCCAGAAGATCGCCAAGGCCATTGGCGAGGCCCGTGCCCAGGGCGATATTTCCGAGAACGCGGAATATGATGCGGCCAAAGAGGCGCAGGGGCATAATGAGTCGCGCATCGCCGAGCTCGAAGGAAAATTGGCGAATGTGCGCATCATCGAGAATGAGAACATCCCTTCTGACAAGGTCTTTATCGGCGCCATTGTCACCATGCAGGATCTGGATAACGATGAAGAGCTGACCTACATGTTAGTCTCCCCGGAAGAAGCCAGTTACGAAGAAAATAAGATCTCCATTTTTTCGCCGATTGGGAAGGGTCTATTGGGGCATAAGGCGGGAGAGTCACTGGAGATCAAGGTACCGGCGGGAACTTTAAAATATAAGATCAAGAAGATCAAACGGCCTTAAGGCGCGCGCATAACGCGTAAGCGATCCATAGTGTTACCGTCGGTATCAGGGTAAAGAGGATGCGCGCAAGGGTCGTGCCCATCCACCAGCCGATCTCAAAATAAGTGTTCAGGGCATAATAAGCCATCACGACAGCCAGGTAAAGGCCCAGAGTTAAACCGATCACCCCAGGGGTTGATCGCCATAACTTCTTTCCGGCCAATAAACTTCCTCCCAGGGCAAGCAGCCAAAAGCCATTCCACTTGCCGGATATCAATTCAAACCAGGGATAGATCAAGATGTAGCCTATCCGCGCGAGACTTGTCGGTTTTTCCGTCGATATAAGCCCATTGATAAAGGCCACATTTTTGGGTGCAATGAAGAGCGTAAAAATGATCGTGGGCAATGATGCAGCCAACAGGGCAATGATAAGGCCTTGGTTTTCTTTTTTATTAGAGCGTTCCTGCCAAAATAAACCCAGGGCCGCGATAACGGCCGCCATCAGTCCTTCATTCTTGGTAAAGCTCATAAGCCCTAAAAATATCATTGTTAAAATTTTTAATTTTGGCAGTTTATATTTTTCAGCCAACAGCCAGCACATAAAGGCTGACAAAAGAAATAACGCTAGCACTGAATCGCTGTATTGGCTTGAATAGAGGATGATGCCAAAAGGCAGGGAAGTGACGATCACAGCGGCGATGATGGAGGGGATGAGCATTCCGGTCAATTCCAAAAGCCCAAAAAGCATGATGCCGGCGGTCAATAAGGCAATAAGAACGCCATTGAACATAGGTACCGCTTGATCGAAATGTCCTCCCAGGTCAAAGAACCATACATTGATCAAGGGCCAAAGCAGGGGATATTGGGTA
>CAZASA010000104.1:0-7313 GCA_964487685.1 uncultured Planctomycetales bacterium | reverse complement strand
CTAATAATGTCGAAACTTCCTGACCCCCTGGATAAACCGGTACAAATTGTCCATGAACAAGATCACGTCCTTGTTCTTGGCCAGCAGGTATTCCGCCATGGTCAGGCCTGCATTGACCACTTCGGCGCGCGCGCCCGGCGGCTGGTCCATCTGCCCGAAGGCCAACATAACCTTGGGCAAAAGATGGCTTTCTTCCAATTCATAATACAATTCATTACCTTCGCGGATGCGTTCCCCGATCCCGGTGAATACGCAAGCACCGCCGTGGGCCTTAACGATATTATTGATCAACTCCAAAATAACGACGGTCTTCCCGCAACCAGCGCCACCCAGGACCCCGGTTTTGCTGCCCTTGATCATCGGATAAAGCAGATCGATATATTTGATCCCTGTTTCCAATAGCTCAGGGATCTCACGCCCCTTTTTCTTAAGGTCAAAGGCCACTTGAACGGCCGGTTTACGGATGGGGACCCTTTCCGGACAGTCATAAGGACCAGACTCATCCAAAGGTTTTCCTGATGCATCCATAACACGGCCGAAACACCCGTCACCAATGGGAATGGCCGTCGGGCGCTTGGTGTTCGTGCACGGTGAACCTAATTGCAAATTCAATGTTTCATTAAAAGAACTGCAACGCACCAGCCCAGGCCCTAAATGTTCAGAGGTCTGCAAGGTGATCTTGCGGCCGTCAAAGGTATGCGCGATGATGCAGTCATACACGGCCGGCGGCTCTTCATCCTCGGGAAAACGCACGTCCACGACCGGTCCTTGGACCGCGGCGATGCGCCCGGTATTGGCCACTACCCCCGGAGGCAAAGGTTCCTCAGCGATCGGTTTATCTGACTTGACGAGTTTATGCTCTTCTTCAGGTTTATGGCCTTCTTCTGGCTTAGGCGCTTCTGCCGGCTTAGGCGCTTCTTCTGGTTTTTCCGCTTCACTCATAAAACCAACTCCTTTTATCCTTTGACCATCATCCTGGCTGAGAAAACTTCACGTAAGCTTTTATCGATGTCCCCGCGCTTGGCTTTGCGATACCTTAATTTAACCGCTTCCCGCTCTTTTTTCATCTTACCCAAGCTGTTATCCAACTGCTGTGATTGCGCCGAGGCTGCGGCCAAACTCGTATCAAAAAATATTTCATAGACCCTGGAAGACATCCAAAGGTCCGCCAGGTAGCCGATCATGTCCACCGAATCTGACTCTTCTATGACCTGATGAAAGATCTCCACGGTTTGGGCCTGCTTGGACAACAGGTCTTCACAAGGCAGTAATTTAACGGCACGTGGTTTAGTAGTCGTGAAATCCTTGGGCCATGGGTAGATGACCGTGACCTTGCCTGTCCTGTTTTCCATCACTTCCTTGACCAAATAGGTTTTAATGTCCACGGCCACTTCATAAAATCCTTTTTCCTCGATCTCTTCATAGCTTTTCAATATTTTTTGCCCTAAGCTTTCAAGCTTGGCAACACCTTTTTTGCCGACCACCACAAACTGAGATTGGGGATTTTTTTCCTTTTCCTCCATGGCGCGCGCAACGACCCTGCTGTTAAGGTCCCCGATAAATCCAAGTTCAGTCGTGATCACCAGGATCGTCTGGTTGGGATTGGTATTATAGACCAAAGGATGCTGGACCTGGGAGAATCCGACCAGGTTAAAGAATTCGGTGAAAGATTCATTGAAACGGTTGAATTTGACCCGTTGGGCTGCCAGGGCATGGTACTTCATGTCCGCCACGTCCTTAAGGACCTGGACTAAATCCACTAATTCACGGACTTCCAGGACCTCTGCTTTGACCTTACTGGCCTTACCCAATGATTATTCCTTTGTTATGTTACGTCGGTGTCACTTTGTGTATTGTTTCTCCACCTCTTGCTTCAACGCATTCGTGGAATCCCTCAGTGAATTTTGAAGACTACCATCCAATTGAAGGCTTTCAAACATTAAAACAATACCTCCAACAAGCTTAGGGTCCACCTTGGGATTTAATTTTATATCACGGGAAAGTTTATCTTTGAAGACCTGAGACAATTGTGCCATTAAGGCTTCCGGGATCGCTGAGGCACTGATCACATCCGCGGTCTTTATGTCGGCACTGATCCGTCCCATGTCTGTCTGGTTTAATTTTCCGATGAAATCCTCGATCAAAAATTTGTCCAGGGCTTCTTTAACCTTAACACTCAAGACTTCTGACGCAATGACTGCGGCATAATCGATGATCTTGATCTCCATGTTCTTCTCGATCTCGCGCCGGATCTCTTCACGGGCGTTCTGGGCCTTGGTAATGACCTCTTCGGCCTCTTTTCGGGCCTTGGTAATGATCTCTTCCTTCTGTTTAGTCGTCTGCTCTTCTAGTTCCTGGCGCATTTTCTTTTCCATGATATCAAGTTCTTTTTTGCGCTTTTGCAATTCAGCGTCCGCTTCCTTGATCTTTTGGTTCAATTCCGCTTCTCTTTTATGGGCGGCCTCGGCTTCCCGGCCCAGGCGCTGAGTGGCGCCTTCAACGTCCTTGAACAAAATCCAACGCAAGGCAAATAAGATGATGACGCAAGTGACCACTAATAGAATGATGAACAAGATCAGTAAATTCCAACCCATAAAAAACTCTCCTTTAATTGCTACTTAAGATTTGCATTGATCAAAAATGCACCATAGCCTATTAATACGATAAGAAAAAAGAATTCCACTAAATAGATCCACCACACCGATATTTGGATCCTGGCGCTTTCCGAGGGATGGTTGCCCAGGTCATTGATCATCATGGACCCCCACAACGCCACCACAAAACAGGGAATGGAGATGATCACCCAGAACACTGAGATCATGATCAAACCTTCATACCAATATTTAAATCCCATCTTTACCCCTTGAATGTTTGGAAGATCATCAGGATCGCCACAATGGAAATAGATTCAACGAATACGAGCATGACCGCCATGCCCATGAATATCTTGGAAGCGGCCGACGGATTGCGTCCCAGGGCCTTGATGACCGCGTAACCCAATACGGCAATAACGATAGAAGGCCCCATGACTGCGATAAACATGACTGTCAAAATTAAGAACGTTTCAGCTACCATAGATATTGAACTCCCCTATCCCCTCTTTAAACTAAAGAGGGGAATTGTTTAAATCTTGACTGGATGGCCCGCTGGTTTCTGGGCTTCCGTAAAGGTCTTCTCGGTCTCTTCCACTAATATCGTGCATTCATTGGCAAAAAAACGCAAGATCCCTGAATGCACCGGCACCTTGCGCCTCCAATCAATGATGATGTCCCCTTTCTGGACCAAACCGATCAACGGATAATGATACGCCAATAATTCATACTCACTGCGGTCCCCGATAATAAAAAGGCTGTTGACCTCACTTTCAAAGATAAGGTTCTTGGGGCTCAAAATGACACAGCGAAAATTGTTTTTGAATTTAGCCATAAATTATTACTTGGCGGCAGCCTCAGGCTCCGCGTCCTCATAATCATCAAATTTGTCCGTGGTCTTTTTGGTCCGCCTGGCGATGATATCCTGAACATAGGCGGTCGCAAGCTCCGTAATGCCGGCTTCTACATCAGGTTCAAGCTTGCGTTTTTCACGGATCAATTTCAAGAGAGCAGGTTTTACTTTATTAGCATAGGCAAAGAGTTCTTCCTGGAATACACGCACTTCAGGGATTGTCAGCTCATTCATCATCTTTTTATTGAACGCGTAAAAAATAATGACCTGTACTTCCTGCGGAACAGGCTTGTCCTTGTCCTGGCGAAGGATCTCCGTCAGGATGGCCCCGCGCTTGAGTTTTTCCAGGGTCTCATCAGACTGGCCGCCCGTCTTTAATTTAGAAATGCGCAGTAATTCCCGGTATTGCAAATATTCCAAACGTAAAGGACCTGAAAGGTTCTTGATAGCGTTCCATTGCACCTTGGACCCAACGCGGGAAACGGACAACCCTAAGTCCAAGGCAGGTTTCTGGCCTTCTCCGAACAAAGACGCGCTAAGATAGATCTGACCGTCGGTCATAGAGACCAGGTTTGAAGGAACGAATGCGGTCAAGTCTCCTTCCAGGATCTCCACGATCGGGAAGAAAGTGACTGATCCGCCACCCCGTTTTTCATCCAAATGGCAGGCGCGTTCGATCATTTTGGAATGCAGATAAAAAATGTCACCAGGATAAGAGTCACGGCCCGGCGGACGCCCGAGAAGCAGGGAAATCTCCCGGTAAGCCCAGGCATGTTTGGTGAAATCATCAAAGCCCACAAAAACATTCTTGCCTTGATGAAGAAAATATTCCGCGATCGAACAGGCCACATACGGTGCCAGGTATTGCTGGCCCGGCGGGGCTGATGCGCCGGCGGAAATGATCAGGCTGTATTTGAAACATTCATGGTCTTTGAACAATTGCACGATCTTGGCCATGGCGGAACGCGGTTTGCCGATCCCGCAATAAATGCAAATGACGCCGGTGCTCTTTTGGTTCAAGATGGTGTCCGTGACGAAGGTGGTCTTGCCCGTGCTTTTATCCCCCATGACCAGCTCTCGCTGGCCGAAGCCTATCGGGATCATCGCGTCAAGGACCTTGATACCGGTTTCCAATGTTTTTTTAAGGGGTTGGCGGACCAGGATGGGCGGTGATTCCGGGAAGATCGGATTTTTCTTGACCCATTCCACCGGACCCAAGCCGTCGAGCGGTTCGGACAAAGGGCTTAAAATACGGCCGATGAACTTTTCTCCGACAGGTGTCTCAAAAGGTTCAATGGATGCGATCGCCTTGTCCCCTGTCTTTATTTTTTCAACTTCCTTAATGACTAAAACCTGGGCTTCCTGCTCATTGAACCCGACGATCATCCCGATGGTGCCATACCCGAACTTGATCAATTGACCATTGATACAATTACGGAATCCGCGGATCAAAACAATACAGCCCCGCATGGCCTTGACAATGCCTACTTCCGTATATTGTAATTGGTGATCGCTCATACTCCCCCTATTTTTTCGGCGCTTCCTCTGCCGGCTTATCGTCCTTGGGCTTGTCTTCCTTGGGCTTTTCGTCCTTGATCTTCTTGTCCTTGGAACGGATGATCCATACCAGGAAATTGACGAGCGTTATGATGCCCACGAACATCAAGATCCAGGCGATAAAGCTCCATGCCGATGACTCTTCAAATTTCTTGTTAAACATGACCTTGGATACATCCGCGACACCTTTGAGTTGTTTGATCGTCGTCAGGATGTTCTGCACCTTGCTCTTGGTCAGGTCTTCACGGTAAATTGATAGCAGTTTCTCCAGGGTCTCGACATCTTTTTCAGCATCATTATAGGTGATTTTATTGGCACGAAATGCGCTGATATGTTCCGGGACCGGACGTTGGATGGCTTGGGAGGTCTCGATCTCATTTAATTCGGCAGTGATACGGTCCAATAAGATCTTGGCATCCGGCTCGAACTTACAATCACTCAATAGGTCATATGTATTTTTAGCACGGGTGAGCAAATAATCAATATCTTTTTGATCTATATTCCAAATGTCCACGATGCCGATCGAATATTTTTTATCCTGGCCAGCGGTCAAGTCCTCTTCCTTGAACAAAAAGGACAATTGCTTGGCCTGGTCGTAACGCACTTCAAAACCTTCCGCCTCCACCACGTCCTCCGGTTTCACTTCAGCGGGCAGATAATCCTTATGTTTGAATGACTTCGTGACCAAGGTCGGATTATGGACGTCGATCGATAGATGGATAAGTTTAGGCGTCTCGACGACACTCGGATCAGAACGCCAATAAGACACATCCAGGGAGCTGTCGCGTATCCTTTTCATTTCTTTGGCATAGGCCCTGAAAGAATCTATACGCTTATCGGTACTGTCCCCATTACTGCTTTGAAGATTGACGATGTAGTCAATTTTAGAGTAGAGGCGGCCTTTAAGGATGTCCGCATTTTGAGGATTATACGGTACCCCTAAGCTGGTATAACCCTGATCGATCTGCTTCTTAAGATCTGCAACCTCGTCCTGGCTTACCATCCATTTATCTTTGATATGGATGCGGAAGGTCTTGGATTCTTTGGCATTCAGGGTCACATCCCCGTACACATAATAATTCCCGTCGTCAACACTATAATCCAATGACAGACCGTTCGTATCCAGGATGTCCTCTGCGGTAAGCTCACCGGGCAGATCGTAATGGATCGAGGATGTCTTGGGCACGTCCTTGCCATTGACAGCCACGACATTAATATAAATGTCAGCAAAGCACCCTGACATCATCCCAAAATAAAAGATGATGACGGTGATAATACCCTTAAGGATCACATTATTCGCTTTCATAGAAGCTCTTGACCACCACATCCTGGCCTCCCGTAGCCTCGCGTAAGGCCTCGATCTTGGCCCTGATCTCTTCCAATTTGTCATTTACTTTTTCCATATCCTTGGATTCTTTCTCGGTCAGACCGGCAACACCCAAGGTCTTTTGTAAGCCCGCCTGTTGGGCCTGATTGTTAAGGAATTGGGTCAATTTATCAATGGTTGCTTGAGGCATTCCCGGCATATTATTGACGCCCTGGGTCAAATTGGTGGTGGCTGTCTGGATGTCCTGGATATCGTCCTCGAGGTTTTTCAGTTTCCCGTAAACGCCAGGCGAAGCGCCGTTGACACCGATATCGGTCATGATCTGGGAGGCCATGGACATGGCCGCGGCGGCATTGTTGGCGGCCTGCACACCGAATGAATTTGGTCCCTGCATGCCGCCGAACAGAGTACCCGTCGCATTATCAGTGGGGTTTCCGATGAGGCTTACCACATTCTTGATATTTCCGAAAACCGTATTCGTCGACGATGTATCTGAAAGAGACCCTAACACGCCATCAACACTCTTGATAATGCTAAGGATCTGGCTGACCGGGCTGTTCTTGTTAATGACACTGACCGACTGGGTGATATTATTCAATTCACCGAACAGGGTCGGTGTGGTGACATCATCGCTGGGGTTGCCGACATTGTCAAAGACATCCTGCATATGTGTCATCAGATCATTGATGCCGCTCCAATTGATGCCGGACGTGCTGGAGACGGCCAGGTCGTTCCAATTGACACCGCCATGGGTCTCCAGGGCAAGGTCGAGCCAGTTAATGCCGCTATTGCTTTGCACAGCCAGATCGGTCCAATTGATGCCGGACGTGGAGAGCTCGCTGAAACTTTGGAAATTGATCCCGCTATTGGACAACGAACTGATACCGTACCAATTCACACCGGCATAGGAGAGCACGTTGATACCCTCCCAATTGATATTGCTGACGGACAACTCAGCTATATCAATTGGGAGGGTATCAACGTG
>CAZASA010000103.1:0-7442 GCA_964487685.1 uncultured Planctomycetales bacterium | reverse complement strand
TATAAACATGGTCCCCGATTTTCACTAAAAGCCTAACATTACGTGCGTAAACGGATATAAATCCGTCTTTATGGTCTATCATCACTGTCTGCCCGTAGCCGCTAATATACGCCGCTAAAACTACATACCCTTCCCTAACTGCCTGGACAGTGTCACCTGCTTGAGCCTGGATGTCAATACCATGACTGATGGTATTGGCACCAACAGGATCATCAAAATAAACGACCACCTTGCCTTTAAGCGGCCAAATAAATCCGGTTTTATCATTGTCCACGGTTTGCTCAGGGATCTCCTGGACCTTTTTGACCCCGGGAATAAAAAGCAATTGACCGACTTCAAGGGCACTGCCATCAGGAATATTGTTGCTGTCAATGATATCCTTTATATTGACCCCATAACCTTGGGCGATCTGCCAAAGAGTCTGTCCACGCACGACCTTGTGATAGACACCTTCATTCTTGGCAACAAGTTCTTTAGTTGCTGACGGCACAGTAGGCATAGGCTTATACTCTTCCGTAGTAGCGCATCCGGCCAATAAAGCAGATAATGATACAAAGAGCAAAATATTTAATCTATTACGTTGTCCCACGTGTTTCCTTATATCTGGAGCGGGAGACGGGAATCGAACCCGTGTAGTCAGCTTGGGAAGCTGAAATTCTGCCACTGAATTACTCCCGCAATGCAATCTACGACCTGCTTTGGCTCGTCCTCTTACTCGCTCAACGAAATTTTTAGGTCTTTAACCGCCTGGGCGGCATCTTCAGCCAGTAAAATATCCCTGCAAACAGCCGCCCTGGTCACTCCCAACGGAATCAATTTCCCCAAATTCCCGCGGCTGATGCCGCCAATAGGAAAAATGGGTATCTTCACCTTCTTTACCACTTTTTGTAAAAGTTCCAAGTCCATTGGCTGGCGCCCAGGCTTGGTTTGGGTCTCAAATACAGACCCAAATCCGATATAATCAGCCCCCTGCTTCTGTGCTTTTAACGCGTGAGCCAAATTTTGACAAGACACGCCAACAATCTTACCTCGCCCGATCATTTTACGGGCAACGATACAATCCAGGTCTTCCTGACCCACATGTAAACCGTCGGCTCCTGAGATAATCGCCAAATCAGCACGGTCATTGACAATGAACGGAATTCTATGTTTGGTAATCCCTAAAATTCTACGGCAAAAATCTAAAACCTCTTTTGTACTTCCCTTTTTGTCTCGCAATTGTACTATATCTATGCCAGCTCGTACAGAATCTTTTAACACTTGAAAAAGAGCGCTGTAATCCAGGACGCTAGTATCCAATATTAAATATAAATTAGCTGATGCCAATAACTTTTTGTTCGAGCGCATACACCTTATACCGCAATGCTTTAAGCTTGGAAGCTATCTTCACATCGATCAATTTTGAAACTTCCTCGAGAACTCTTAAAGATTCTTTGACCCGCTGGATATTGGCTGCAAAAACACCCTTAATATCTTTTCTTTTAGATTCGCTAACAGTACTGCCGCGGCCCACATCACCCTGAATATGGCGAGCATCAAGTGTTTTTTGAATATCTAAATCCAAAATGATCTGAGTCAATTCATGGCGAAGATTTTTTAGCGTACGAGTGAAAGTCTTTTGGTTCCAAACATATCGGCATAAATCTTCACAAACCCGTAATCCTTCCTTGGTACGGTTGATATTCGCATCAAGGATCCGATATAATGATCTATCTGGATTTCTTTTCACTTTTAATGACTTTCTCAATGATATTGGTCGTGGAAAAACCTTTTATGTACTTAATTAATTCCACCTTCTTAACCAAATCTTCACCGATAACCGGTTTACCCTTCCAATCAGCACCTTTGATCAGGATATCCGGCTTTACAGCGGCAATAAGTTGATAGGGAGTTTCTTCATTGAAAATAACAACGAAGTCAACGCTCTCCAAAGCCGCTAAAACAGCGGAACGTGATTTTTGCGGGATGATAGGCCGGCTGGGGCCTTTAATACGGCGGGTAGATAGATCACTGTTGAGGCCGACGATCAATACGCGGTTTCCTTTACCGGCTTGTTCCAAATATTTCACATGGCCGATATGCATCAGGTCAAAACAGCCATTGGTAAAGGCTATTTTTTTTCCCTGGCGGCGCAAAGCCGGTAATTTCTTCAAAAGGTTGGGTAATGAAATTATTTTATGAATGAATGCCATAAGGAAGTAAGAATTTTAACACAGGAAGATGAGAAATGGAAGGATTATAGCTATCCGGTTTTGATATTATTCTCTTTATTAAGTCCAAGAAAGGTCCGCAGATCCGTCATCGGCTGGATATTGATGATCACCGGCGAAAGCCCATCAAAATTAGTAATATTGATGGATTTCTGATCTAAAAAAATATTTGCCTGACTGGAATCACGTGTAATTTGTACGTCTGCCATAGCTTTTGTAAGATCAATACCACCGTTCTGGGGATTTCTTGCTTCAGTGGTCATCGCCAGGTTAGTCCAAGATTTCCCCGCCTCCTTATTTGGATTTCGACGTAATTCCAAAATAGTTGCCCAAAGCTTATCCATGGATTCATAAGTCAGATTAGGATATTCGATTCTGCCAAAATCCTTCAAACCGATCTCCCCGCTATTTCCCGCCAACCACAGTTCTATCGTATGGGCCAGGACCGCATCATATTTAACTTTTGTCTTCAAAAAATCTAAAGCGGCATTAGACCTAGACCCTACCAATGGACTCGGTTGGCCTAGGCGCCATAACCTTAACAGCATTTCTGCTATTAAGAGGTCGAAATGCTTTCTGGTTGGGGCAGAAAGAAGAGTCCCAATTACTGCAGACTGCTCTATGATGGAACTAAAAGTCTCTGGCAGACCTGAATCAGTTACCAGGACCATCATTACCTTAAATGTTTTCAATAGTTCATGTTGTGGACAATCTTTAAAAACATCATCCACTATCTGTTCCCCTGTCTTATTTTGCCGTTGGCTTGACGTGTTTGATCTTGCCTTTTTATACTCTTGCCAACCTCTCATGACAAACCAGGCTTTAATGATCATGATCTCTTTTTGTAATTGAATAAATTCTTCCAAACTTACCTTCCTAAACTCATTTCTAAAACCTTTCATACTTTTCGGAGATGGTAAAACCAGTTCCCATTCTTCCTTATTCTTTTTAGCTGACGAATTCCTAAGTTGAAAAGCACTTTTAGACTCGGCTAATACCCTGTGTATACGGGAAGAATCTAGCCTGCCCCTTCTGCCATCCGAAGTGCGTGGCATGGGAAGTGCGGTTACTTCTTCTGCTCTTCGCTCTCCTTCTAGTTCTTTTTCCATAAGCTGCCGATCGAAGAATCGCGTGTTAAAAAGCACATAGTCAGTGCCAACGAACGAAAATGGCATAGTTTGAGGCATCATATGGTCTTCTGGTTTCCCCTCGTTTTGGACGACAAGCATACGTGTAGAAACTACGCCGGTCATGACATCATTATAAGCAATGACCTGAGTGACTTTAAACACGCCATCCCCCGGCACCGTTATAAACCAACCATGTTTGATCAATTCCTCTGAATTTAGAAAGTGAGTAATTGCATAAAAGAATGATAACCAATGGAGTTTTGTCCACTGATCATTTGGCAAGGAAGTAAAACTGGCAATACCATCTCTGAGAGCTTCATCCCATGTTTCCTTATCTATGCCCAAATCCAAAGCGCATAACTCCAAAGTCCTTAGGATCTCCTGCGACTTGACTTGCATGTCCTGGGCACCCTTGCTTGCTGAAAAATTGACAAATTCAGTCCTTAAATGTGGGATATACTGGTCCTTCATTTTTCTATCAAAATTACCTGTACGAACGGGTTTGGTGTCCGGCCATCTGGGCATAAAAAATCCTGAAGTAGGTGCGTGCCCCTGACTTATTACCTGCTGTGAGCCATATGCCTGCACAGGCGTAATATCGCCGGACTTTAACCCTTCAACCGCCAAATGCATGGCTTCAAGATGGTCCAGATCAAATTTCTTGGGAGTCAACAGTCCTTGAGGCTTGGGCTGTCCTTTTCTGATCCTTGATCTGCTCAAATTAAACGCATTAAAATTGCCGTTAGGATTCCTTAATTCTGTAAACGACTGCCTTTTTCTCAAGATCAAAACATAAAAATCCTTTTCAACCAAAGATTTGACCTCAGACCTGAAGCGCCTGGCTTCATTCTTGCTCATTGATTCCATTTGTGCTGCGAATGCATTACTTGACAGTGTTAAACGGGAAGAGCCGCTTTGTTCAATGTCAAAACCCATTTCTTCAAGGGCTTTCTTAAAAGCTTCCTCATTTTCAGGTTTATTGGACCTTGGTAAGGTTACGGCAATCTGGCCACCGACCTTTAATAAATTAAAGGATTTAAGAAAAAATTCCTGTATCTGATGGGTCGTAAGATGAGGAAAAACAAAATTACTGGTCACAAGATCATAGGTTTCATATCGTTGCTCTGAATCGAAAGCATTAGCCTGCAGGTCTTCCGGTTGGGCAGAAACTACATTACCTGTTTGAGAAATGATCACCTTGTTAGGATTCAACCCTTGATCGATCCCGCTATCCTGCCGATCAACATCAATGACCCTCAAGCCATCTGTCAATGCTTCCGGCAACCTTTGGGCAACCCTGCTGTAAAAGCCTGATTGGCCAGCCCCATAATCAAGGACTAAGCGCACGGCCCTATTCTTAATACTTGGTGTAAAAAGTTCAACTAAATATAAATTAGCCAACGATGCATTACCTATACCCATAAATTCATCCGTCGCTTCATTGGCTCCCGGCGTATTGCGACGGGCCCAATTGAGCCGCGCATTGACCAAGGATTGCAGGGCATCTTCCAATCTTTCCCTAACTGCTAACACAAGGTCTATTTCCTGTTGGGACAATGCTTCAATAATGCCTTGAGGACCAAATTTTTGCTTAATAAGACGGAATTGTGCCAGTTCTTCATCGGTAAGATATCTTAATGCCAAGCGCGGCTTATCAAGGACTTCCAGGGTTTGCTCAACCATAATATAATTTTCAAGTAAAGCACGATGTTCTTCGACCAAGGTACTGATGGCCCTTCCATCTTTACTTGATAAGGAATTGATAAAAGGAGCTATCGAATTTAATTGATCAATAGCCTGGGCACCCAGCAAGTTTTGATAGCGGCGTAAATAAACTAAATTACTTTTCCAGACGGCTTGATCTTTTTCAAACTTATCAAGATTTTCTTTAGTCGTTAACCCTAATGACATTCCCAGAACTTCATGCGTACCAAAACCAGTGATAACATATCCCGTATTCCTGTTCCTAAATGAAAGCCTCCAGCGGATATGATGACCAAAACGACATAAAGGCATAACTTCTGGGAAATACTCCATCCTAAAAAGGTCCCACTCCTTTTTCGCCTCATCTAAATCCACTTTATTTTCGGAATGATCTAATAACTCTTTTTTATAAGCCTCTACTTTTTCATGATCAAGATGATTAATGCTGATGCCTTGCAGGTCTCCTTCTGTTGGTTCCTCAGGTTTAGAACCCTCTATTGTCATCGCGCTGTCATAGGCCTCATTGAATATTTTTCTTATTGCGTCCGGTAATACGGCTTGAGAGAACAATGAGGATAAACTACTTAATGCCCTCACACGATCGCTGGTTTTTTTCTCATAAGTTGCTGAATCCCCTTCCTCACTCGCCCCATAATCAATGAATTGGACCAGCCCTTCCTGCCTATCCCAGAAAATATTACCGGCCCTTAAATCCCTATGAACGATACCCGCCCCATGCAAAGCGGCCAAACCTTCACCCAAACTTCTTGCCAAGGCTATTTTTTCATCCATTGTCATCAATTTCCCATCAATATCGTATAAGGACCGTCCTAAGGCGGGAAGTGTCACTAACGTAATTGAGGAATTTCTATTGATGATCATACTTTGAGGTGCCCTGCCAAGGTAATAAGCCTTTTGTGTAATTCTGTTTTCATTTGATATTTCAAGACTGTCATTCCCTGAATATGTTTTTGCATAAAAATTAAATTCTCTTTTTCCGCTTCTTAATGTAAATTCCCTTACATTTGAATATTGGCTGGTCTTTATGCGTTCAGGCCTTTGAGCGCTGTAATATGGACCTAAACCGATTGAACTTGCCGCTTGGCCATAAATTTCATCATTGATGCTTAATGGTTTCTGTGGGTAATCAGATGTTTGTCTAAGATCTACTGTTGCCATCCACACCGGGTCAGCTCCCATTTGATCCAAGTCAGTTGGCGTGAACATAGCTGGGTCCTTTATCATGTTCCGTTGCACCATGCCCATGATACCAATGCCATTGATACCTCTGGGGCTGAATCCTCCGGAGAAATATTTTCTCGGGATGGTTTGAGCACTCTGAGGATCAAAATCCTCCTTGATCAGGTTAAAAACCCCTTTTTTAAATGCCTTAAGATACTGTTTATAGATCTGTTCAGGTGTCAGGTTGCCATTGAACATTCGCTGATAATCAATCCCTTTTACTTTAGCCTTATCCACATAATACTGTCCCAATATGGACCGTTTAAGTTCAACTTTGAACCATGCCGCCAAAATCATGGCATTGTAGATCTGCCGAAGGGTGGTAAAATTCTTGCCCTCATTGACCTCTTTTGTTAATTCGGGAATGACGATCTCGCGGACGACTTGAGAACCCAGGGAGTTAGCGTCAGCATTGGATTGTCGCAATGATGTAGTTTTTTCTAATGCCAAATAATCCTGGTCCAGCATGACCTTGAGTTTTGCTTTAACGACATAAGCCCTATCTCCATGTTCATACACCATGGCTTCTTGCGGTACGATCCAAACTTTATTGAACGTATTAACGGGAATATTCGTGGTGCCGAATTTTTTCGCAGCTTCTTCATAGATCCTTTTCCAAAATTTCTTGCCTATTTCATTTTCCGGATAGATCAGCGATGCCGTGATCTGCTTGAGCATATAGTCTTCTGCCAGCAAATCACGACCCATTCCCGTTAGACCAAATTCCAAAGGAATGATCCTGTCTTTTTCATAGGGGCTTAAGTTGACCCATAGATCATTTTCAGGGATCGTTAAACTGGCCAGGAAATATTTGATCAATTTTTCGGATTCAACCTTGAACTGATCATTACTAAATTCACCATCACCTTTACTTAGGATAAAATCAAATCGGAAGGGATTATCAGGATGGACCTTGATGCCTTTTAATATCGGTGGATTAAACTCCGGGCTTAAGCCCACCCGAACACCTGGTGCAGGTAAACGAAAATCACCCGGAGCAGCAGATTGGGCAAAGCCCGGCACAGGTCCGATTACATTGACCAAAAAGACAACTATAAGCCCTAAGGCTATGTGCCCTCTTAAATTTAAATTCTTTCTCATATAATAGTAAAGTATGCCCTATTTTGGAGGGTTGTGCCAGTTTTTGAGGGCTTGC
>CAZASA010000102.1:0-7483 GCA_964487685.1 uncultured Planctomycetales bacterium | reverse complement strand
CAAAAACCAGTGGTCTCACGGCCGTGAGGGTTCAACTCCCTCCCTTGGCACTTTTATTGTAAACTTCAATAACCATCGCAGTTGACAATCCTTCCGGCTTCGGGCTATAATCTTACCCATGCGTTCCATCTATCTAGATCATGCCGCAAGTACTCCGTGCGATCCTCGTGTGCTCGAGGCCATGCGTCCTTATTTTTTCGAGCAAAGTGGTAATGCGTCAAGTCCTCACCTAAATGGCCGGCGTGCTTTAAAAGCCATTGAAGAAGCCCGCGAAATATCCGCCCGTGTTATTAATGCAGCGCCTTTGGAGCTTATTTTTACTAGCGGTGCTAGCGAAGGCAATAATCACGCCATTTTTTCAACAGCCAGGTCCCTGAAAGATAAGGGTCGGCATATCATTGCCTCAGCGATCGAGCATCATTCGGTCCTGGAGCCCTTGCATCAGTTGCAAAAGGAGGGATTTGAGGTAAGCTTCCTTAAGCCTAAGTCGGACGGTATCATGGTTTACGAGGAAATATTATCTGCTGTTCGACCTGATACTATCCTGGTTTGTTTGGCGCATGCCAATAATGAGATCGGCACCATACAACCGGTAGAACAAGTAGGCCGCATGTGCCGCGGTCGGGGCATTTATTTTTTAGTAGATGCTACTCAGACCGTCGGGCATATTCCGGTCAATGTTAAGGAGATCAACTGTGACCTTCTTTCATTTTCAGCCCATAAATTTTATGGGCCTCAAGGGGTGGGGGCGTTATATATCCGTCAAGGTATCAACTTGCCTGCGTTTATCATGGGCGGTGACCAGGAGCGAGGCCGAAGGGCAGGAACGCATAATTCTACGGGGATCGTTGGTTTAGGTGAAGCATTAAAAATTGCCCAAGCGGAAATGATTGAAGAGACAAGTAAGCAAATAGTTTTACGGGACAATATCATTGATCATGTCTTAAAGGAAATCCCTTCAGCCATTCAAAATGGTCATCCAGAAAAGCGCCTGCCCAATAACGCCCATTTTTCATTTGAGGGTATCAAAGGTGAGGACCTTGTCAGCGTTTTGGATCAAGCGGGCATTTCAGTCTCCATGGGCTCAGCCTGCACCTGGGGCAAATTAGAGCCTTCGCATGTTCTAAGCGCTATAGGGTTAACAGACCAGTTGGCCTTGGGTTCATTACGTGTAACTGTAGGACGATGGACAACGAATCAGGATATAGAATATTTTTTGGATCAATTGAAAATTAAAATTAAACAATTATGCAAGAACGCATCATCCAATTTTTAAAAGAGAGCGATGGGTATATTTCCGGCGAAGAGATCAGTCAGCGGCTGAAGATGTCGCGTGCCGCCATCTGGAAACATATGCAGGAATTACGCGCCCAGGGCTATGAGATCGCCGCGGTCCCTCATTTAGGCTACCAGCTGGTCACATGCCCGGATAAACTGTTGAGCTATGAGCTGGAATCCGGTCTTGGCACCAAGATCATCGGCAAAAAGATCATTGTCATGGAATCGGTGACATCCACCATGGATGAAGCTTTCCGCTTAGGTAATGAAAATTGCCCTGAAGGAACGGTGGTTTGCGCCGAGGCCCAAACCAAAGGCCGCGGCCGTTTGGGCCGATTATGGAGTTCGCCAAAGGGTAAGGGCTTGTATTTTTCTTTTGTATTACGCCCCAATTTACCTCTGAATCAGCTGGCACAATTGACATTAATGTCAGCCGTCGCATTGGCAGAGGCGATCGAAGGCATCAGCAGCCTTAAACCCACGATTAAATGGCCCAATGATATCCTTTGGGAAAATCACAAGTTGGCCGGAATATTGACAGAGCTGCGGGCAGAATCTGATCAAGTCAAATTTATCATCGTCGGCATAGGCATTAATATCAATACTTCGTCGCATCAACTGCCCGCAGGCGCTTCTTCCTTAAAAGTTGCCGCGGGACATAGCTTTGAGCGTGCACAGGTTTTTCAGGCCATTTTACGTTCTTTGGAGAAAGGGTACTTAAAGCTTTTGCGTCATGAATTTGCCGGGATCATGGAAGAATGGAAAAAACGCAGTGCCACCCTCAATAAACGTATAAGGATCACTGATTCAGCCGGTATTATTGAGGGCGTAGCCATTGATCTGGATGAAGACGGAGCCCTTTTGATCCGCAAAGACAATGGCCTTATAGTGAAGAAATCCGCCGGGGATGTTTTTTTACTTCGATGAATACCGCTTATTTCCAAAAAGACCTGGAAGACAGGAAAAGTCAGGGGATATACCGGACGCTTAAAAGCGTTGGATCGCCCCAAGGCAGGGAAATCACGCTTGAAGGTAAACGCGTCCTTAATTTCTCTTCCAATGATTATCTTGGCCTGGCCAATGATGTACGTATCAAAAAAGCGGCGATCGAAGCGATAGAAGAGTTTGGTTTAGGAAGCGGAGCGTCAAGATTGATATGCGGTAATATGGGTCCGCATGAAAAGCTAGAATTTGAATTGGCAAGATTTAAAAACAGCGAAAGTGCCCTCGTGTATTCCAGCGGGTATATGGCCAATACCGGCATTATCCCGGCTCTGATGGGTCGAGACAGTATCGTCATTAGCGATAAATTGAACCACGCTTCTATTATTGATGGGATCATTCTTAGCCGCGCCAAATTCCTGCGTTATCCGCACGCGGACATGCAGGCATTAGCAAATATTCTAAAGGACCTTCCTGCAGGGCAACAGAAGCTTATCGTTACAGATTCAGTTTTTAGTATGGACGGAGACAAGGCCCCATTAAAACAGATCGTTGAGTTGGCCCGTCAATATGAAGCGATGGTCATGGTGGATGAGGCGCATGCTTTTGGAGTGCTTGGTCGCAAGGGTAGTGGATTAGTCGAGGAGCTTGGTCTGCAAGATAAGGTGGATGTCCAAATGGGCACCTTGTCCAAGGCCGCCGGCTGTTTCGGGGCCTATGCTTGCGCAACAAAAGTTTTGCAGGAGTTTTTGATCAATAACAGCCGAAGTTTTATCTATACGACCGCAATGCCGCCTGCTTGGGCCCAGGCCGCACGGGTTGCCTTGCAAATTATCCAAGAGGGCGAGTCCTTGCGCCGACGTTTGCAAACAAACGCGGACTATCTTCGCGTTCAATTTCAAGCATTGGGATTTGATACATTAAATTCAAGCACGCCGATCATTCCGATATTGGTCAAAGACCCTCAAGCAGCGGTAGCTATATCTAAAAAATTATTACAGCAGGGCATCTTCGTGCAAGCGATCCGTCCGCCGACCGTGCCGGTCGGCACAGCCAGGCTTAGGCTGACGGTGATGGCCACCCATACAAATGAGGATTTAGAACAGCTGATACAAGCATTAAGGACTTTATAGATATGCCAGATTTTAAAACACATCGAGGCCTTAACTGGCATTACGACGTCTCCGGAACAGGCGATGCGATCGTCATGATCCATGGGCTTGGCGCCACCGGACGCTTTTGGCAGGCCCAACAAAAATTTTTACAAACAGATTTTCAGGTGGTGGCCCTAGATCTGCCCGGCCACGGTAAAAGCGGCTGGATGCCCGTAAATTTGATCGATATGGCCTTTGATATCCGTCAAATTTTAACCCACCTTGGCCTTGAACAATTCTCGATGTTAGCTTCATCCATGGGAGGCCTCGTGGCCTTGGAACTTTATCGGATGGTGCCCCAAAATGTGATGCGCATCTGTCTGGTCGGTTCCATTCCTAAATTTGCCCGGGGGAACAATTACCCGGCGGGACTCGATATTGAAAAGATCCAAACCCTGAGTCAACAATTCGACGGGGACTATGCGGTGATACTGGATATTTTTTTCCGTTCGTTATTTACCATGAAGGAACGCGAAAGCGAACGTTTTAAATGGGTCAAAGAGCTGCGGCAAGCAGAGGAGTTACCCAAAAGAGAAGCATTGAAATGCTTTTTGGATATTTTAGAAAAAACAGATTTGCGTGACCGCATGGCCTCAGTGATCTGCCCTTTGCAATTCATCACAGGAACTGAGGATTATATCTGTCCGCGGGAGATCATGGATTGGGTGGCCCAGCACACCCATAATGCCAGATTTGATTTTATTAAAGGATGCGGTCATTTGCCGTTCTTGGTTGAGGACAAAGAATTTAACCGCCTTTTGGAAGATTTTTTATTGAGCTAAATGGCTATGCTCCAAATTAATAATAAGATCCAACGGGGTTTTGGGCGGGCAGCCCGGAGCTATGACCGCTACTCGGGCTTGCACCGACAGATCGCAGAGGAGCTATTGGCCCGGATCAAAGAAGGGCCTTTGCCGTCATCAGTACTGGATGTAGGCTGTGGGACCGGCTATTTGACAGGGAAGGTCAGTGAATTTTTTGCGGAAAGCCAGATCACCGGAATCGATTTTTCTTCGGACATGCTTGAAATGGCAGCTTGCCAACATGATGATATCACCTGGGTACTGGGCGATGGCAATGATCTTCCATTTCCTGACGATAGTTTTGATATCTTGATCTCAAATTTAGCCTATCAATGGGCCGGTGATCTCACGGGGGCTTTTGCTGAGGCCAGGCGTGTATTGACACCCAAGGGGACTTTGGCAATCACCCTTTTTGGGTATCATACATGTCATGAATTATTCCAATCGCTCATCGAAGCCAAGGCAGGAACATTGCAATTTAACCGATTGCCTAATGGGCCTCAAGTCCGTGACGCGCTAGTCCTTGGTGGATTTAAGATGCCCGTAGTTGATAGTGAGCAGATCATCGTCGATTTTAAAGATATGCATGAATTGATCACGTGGCTGAAATTGATCGGAGCGAATCATCTGGCACGGGACGGGTTTATAGGCAAGCAAACCTTAACGAAGGCCGCGGCTATCTATCGTGAACGCTTTGCGTGTCCCAACGGAGTACAGGCAACATTTGAGGTGATCAAGGCTTATGCCCAAAAATAAGGTCATTTTTATAACAGCAACGGATACAGGCGTTGGCAAGACCGTGGCGTGTTTTGTTCTAGGCGTTTTGCTTGAACAACAAGGGTTTGATGTCGGGGTGATGAAACCTGCCCAATGTGCCGGAAATGATGCGCAATTCCTTAAAAAATCTTTAAACCTTCAAGAATCCTTAAGAACGATCAACCCTTTTTATGCGTCAGAGCCATTATCGCCGCATTTAGCTTTCCGTCGGGCCAAGATCAAATTTGATAAAAGGCGGGTAAAGGGTTGTTTGAAAAAATTACAAGCACGGCACGATATTGTCTTAGTGGAAGGTGCCGGTGGGCTTATGGTGCCCTTGAGCCAAGAGTATTATAATGCGGACTTGATCGCTGATCTTAACGCATCGGTGATCATTGTCGCCCGTCTGGGTTTAGGCACGATCAATCATACCTTGTTGACGATCAATGAAGCCCAAAAGCGAGGATTGAAAATCCTGGGGCTGATATTTTGCCAGACAAAATCTTCAAGCAAGAGTTTACCGGAAAGAACGAACCCTCAGGAAATTGAAAAATTGTCTGGGATCAATGTGTTGGGAACGATCCCTTATTTAAAGAAATTGAACCGAAAGAACATTTTACGTAAATGCCAAAATCTCACGCTCGACATTTAAAAAAGTGGGACCGTCAATATATCTGGCATCCTTTTACCCAGATGAAGGATTGGATCAAGGATGAACCCTTGATCATTGATTCTGCCGACGGGGTCTATCTTAAGGATATCGACGGGAATATTTATATGGACGGGGTTTCTTCCTTGTGGGTCAATGTCCATGGCCATCGTAACACTCATATCAATAGAGCCTTGATCACGCAGATCGATAAAATAAGCCATTCAACGCTGTTAGGATTGTCCAACACACCCTCCATCGCACTTGCCAAGCGTTTGGTAGATATTGCGCCCAAGGGGTTAAAGAAAGTATTTTATTCAGATAACGGATCAACCGCTGTTGAGATCGCCATCAAGATGGCGTATCAGTATTGGCAAAATACCGGCCATACAAAGAAAACCAAACTTGTCCATTTGAGCAATTCTTATCACGGGGACACCTTGGGATCGGTGAGCGTTGGAGGCATTGATCTATTCCATCAAGTTTACCGCAAGTTGATCTTCAAGACGATCACCCTCAAGAAACAAGGATGGGAAGCCATCGATGAGCTGGAAACATTACTTAAAGCGCAAAGTAAGAGTATTGCCGCGTTAGTCGTTGAGCCTTTGGTCCAAGGTGCGGCAGGCATGATTGTTTGGCCGGCGGGGACTCTAAAGAAAATGCGTGAATTTACTAAGAAATATAATGTTTTTCTTATTGCGGATGAAGTGGCCACCGGTTTTGGCCGTACGGGAAAGATGTTTGCCTGTCAGCATGAAGGCGTAACACCGGACTTTTTGTGCTTAGCCAAAGGGATCACCGGCGGCTATTTGCCGCTGGCTGCGACCTTGACGACAGAGCAAGTTTTTGAAGGGTTTCTTTTTGACTATAAAGACCAGAAAACATTTTTCCATGGCCACACCTATACCGGCAATCCCTTGGCTTGCAGTGCCGCCTTGGCCAATCTCGATATTTTTCAAAAAGAACGCACGCTAAGTAAACTTGGCCCCAAGATAAAATTCTTGGGCCAAAAGCTTAAAATGTTGTATAATTTGCCCGTCGTAGCTGATGTTCGGCAAAAGGGATTTATGGTCGGCATAGAGCTCAAAGGCCGCCTGGAAGACCGGGTTGGGGCAAAGGTATGCGCGCGTGTACGCAAATACGGCGTCATCTTAAGGCCGCTTGGCAACGTGATCGTCCTCATGCCCCCTTTAAGCATATCCATTGAGGAACTAGATTACCTGGTGATGGCGACGTATAGAGCTATTGAAGAAACTACTTATGAAAAATAACAAAGATATCACAGTTTACGTAGCCATGAGCGGGGGAGTGGATTCCTCGGTGGTGGCAGGTCTTATCAAGGAGGCCGGCTATAAGACCATCGGGGTCACCATGTGTTTTAACATAACACACAACGACGGCAAAGCTTCCTGCTGCGGCATTGACGGCATTGCCGATGCCAAGCGTGCGGCCGACATCCTTGATATCCCGCATTATGTGTTTAATTTTGCCCATGACATCAATGCTTTTATCATTGATAATTTTACCGATGAATATCTAAACGGCCGCACCCCTAATCCGTGTGTGCGCTGTAACCAGCATTTGAAATTCGGCACCCTGTATCAAAAAGTCAAGGCCTTGGGCGCTGAGTATTTGGCGACGGGCCATTACGGCAAGATCGAGTTTAATCCTGGTCGCAATTGCCATGAATTAAAAAAAGCCATTGATCCCAAGAAAGACCAGTCCTATTTTTTATATAGCATGAGAAAAGAAACCCTGCCGTCGGTGATGTTTCCTTTAGGCGGTTTGACCAAACCTGAGGTCCGGGCCTTGGCGCGTAAATTCAATCTTAATACCGCTGAGAAACCGGAAAGCCAGGAATTTGTTTTGTCCCCTCCAGCGGGTATAAAAAATTCATTGAA
>CAZASA010000101.1:0-7622 GCA_964487685.1 uncultured Planctomycetales bacterium | reverse complement strand
AGTTCCGATATTTTTTATGGAATGTGCTCCGCTATGTGCTTTGTTTTGGCAACTGCTTCATTTAGGGGAGTTACGTTTTGTAAACTGGCAGCTCAAAAGAGTGGAAAAAGCTAAGAAGTTAGAAGGTGATCTAAAAGCAGTTAAGGCTGAGGACAATCTTGAAGCCCAAGTTCCTGATAAAGTATTGGTTGAAGAAACAAAGGAGCCCAAGAAAGAAGATAAGCAGGTAGAGAAACCGCCTGTGCCACCCAAAGACACCCCCGCAGAACCACCTCAAAAGTCTATTTGGAGGATTGACTAATGATGTCCTTACGTGGATTAGGTAATCTTGGAACTGGAAGCGGGGCGGCCAAGCTTGCGGCCACGTATTATCAGGAGCATTCCGCTGATTATTATGTGGAAGACTTGGATCATCAGGGGCAGTGGATGGGCCATGGCGCGGAAAGCCTTGGTTTAGAAGGTGCAGTTGTGCGAGAGGAGTTTCAGCTATCACTTGCCGGTTATGTAGCAGGTCATGAGGTAAAGAATGCTGGCCAAGAAAACCGGCAGATGGGCTGGGATCTAACATTTTCGGCCCCTAAGTCAGTGTCCATCGTTTGGGCGGGCGCAGACGCCCAACACAAGCAAGAAATCGAATTAGCACACCAGAGGGCTGTTGAAGGTGCGTTTGCGTACCTGGAGGCCAATGCGTTCACAAGGCGGGGTGCAGGAGGAGCGATTCACGAAGAAGCAAAGCTTGTTGCTTCCAGGTTCAATCATTATACCAGTCGTGAAGGTGATCCACAGGTACATTCGCATGTAGTTGTGTCCAATTTTTCTGTCCGGAATGATGGAACAGTGGGGACCATTGATAGCCGCACCTTTTATGAGAACAAAATGGCGGCAGGGGCTTTGTATCAAGTGGAGCTTGCTTGGCAAATGCAAAAGCTAGGTTATGAAATCGAGCATGGTATCAAAGGAACCTTCCGGCTAAGTGATGTTTCCAAAGACGCAGAGCTATTATTTTCCAAGAGGGATCAGCAGATCGATGCGTTAGCCCAAGAGCGTGGCATTAAGACTTATGCGGGGACCAGGGGCATTGTGTTGGCGACAAGGGCGAATAAAGTCAATTGCGACTTATCGGAAAGGGAAGAAACTTGGGGGCGTGAAGCCAGAGAGAATAGCATTCATCTTAATGTTGAGCGTAACCGGCTGAACCAGTCACAAAGCAAAAGCGATGATCAAATATTAACGGAAGCAAGTCAAAAGCTTACAGTCGGCCATTCCACGTTTAAAGAGAACAGTTTGATGCGCGAAACAGCCCTGGCTTCCTTGGGAACTCGTAGCGGGGCAGAGGTTAGAGAATTAGTTCAGGAAGCTCAGGCACAAGGGTATATTGTTAGTCTTGAAGATGGTGCATTAACCACACCGGATATGGCGAAAATAGAGTTAGGTATCATGGCCCGAGTTGAGCGAATGGCAACGTATCAGAATTTTAATGTGGACGAGCAAAAAGTTATTAAAGAAGGTATTGATTTAGGCAATGGAAACAAGATTGATTTTAATTATGAGCAACGGGTTGCAATAAATGTAGCGACAAGAGCGAGTGCCTTAGCGGTAATTCAGGGCCGAGCAGGGACGGGTAAGTCAACCATATTGTCGGCGGTAAGGGAGTCTTATGAGCGGGAGGGCTTTAAGGTACAAGGCATAGCATTAGCTGGTGTCGCGGCCCAGAATCTTCAAAAAGAATCTGGAATCGAATCTCAAACAATAACTTCATGGCTCCGCCATCAGGAAATTGATCCACGCACAGTTGTTGTCATTGATGAAGCGGGGATGGTAGGATCCAAACAAATGGCTGAAGTGATGCAAAAAGTAGAGCAATCAAGAGCAAAGCTTATTCTGGTAGGTGACGAGAGGCAGTTACAGCCGATAGCAGCTGGGGGTATCCTTCATGCGATTGATCAGAAAGTAGCTAAGATTGCCCCGGAGTATTCAACGGTTGTGGAAAATATTTGGCGTCAGCGTGAAGAGTGGATGCAGAAGACAGTGACGCTGGCAGCACAGGGCAAGACAGGGGAGGCGTTGGAAGCATTAGACCATAACAAGAAAATCGATTTTTATCGCAATTCCTCTGAGGCCCGGACAGCCCTAGTAGGTGAGTTTATAGAACAGAACAAAAACGATTTTAGCAAAGGGATCATACTGACCAACATCAAGCATGATGCGGATAAAATTAATATGGAAATCCGCGAGAAGTTAAAAGAAATGGGGGTCGTCGATTCTATGAACCCTGTTATCTGCGACAACGGAACAAAGGAAATTGGACTGGCCCAAGGTGACAGAATAATGTTGACACGCAATGATTACAAATTAGATGTCCGTAATGGACAACGCGCGACGGTTGAAAGTGCTGATCCTTTTGGTATTATAGATGTACGTCTTGACGGCGGGGAACACAGGAGAATTAACGTAGCCGCATATAATCATATCGATTACGGTTGGGCAACAACAACGCATAAGGCACAGGGGGCAACCGTCGAAAGGGCTTTTGTTTATGGCTTTGCTAATGAATCAATGGCATCCCAACAAGCAACCTATGTCCAGATCAGCCGGGCCCGCGAGGAAACCAAGCTGTACATTGTGGCCGGTGAGCGGGGCATTGAACGGGAAGACAAGTCATTAAAGATGGACGTACAGCAACGAGGAGAAGCTTTGGAGCAAATGAAAAAGAGTTGGTCACATGACTCGGCCAAGGATACGACACTGGAACACATATCAGTTGAGCAAAAGAGAGAAATAAAACAGGAATTAGAGCATAATTTGCAAATGGAAAGAAGCCGGGGAAGGTCATTACGATTGGAGAGAGGGATGGGGTATTAAATATTACGAGCGTTTCTACCCAAAACAATAAAAGTATATTTCTCATTGAAGATGAGTAATATATATGGTATATTCTCACTGTGAATGAGGCAAATAAAACTATGTTTACAAAAAGTATATTAAAAGAAGCGGCTTTAGAAAAGTGGCAGGAAATGCTAGATATGGATGAAGGGACTTTGCGTTCAGTCCTTTCAGACATTGACTCGTATAAACGATTGTCTCACGCGGTCGTTGTTTCGGGGATGCGTAGAGCAGGTAAATCGACACTTTTAAAACAGGTTGCTCTTAAATACTATAATGAGAAAGATTATTACTATTTTAATTTCGAAGATGAACGACTTTTAAATTTAAAAGGAGAAGATCTCAATCAATTATTTGAAGTTTTGGTCGAACTGTTTGGAGAAAAAAAGGTTTTTTTTCTTGATGAAATTCAAAATGTATCGAATTGGGAAGTCTTCGTTCGTCGAATGATCAGCAAGAAGTATAAGTTTTATATCACAGGTTCTAACGCTTCATTGTTAAGTCAAGAATTAGCAACCCGACTTACGGGTCGTAGTGTGGTGACTGAGATGTACCCATTTTCATTCAAAGAATTTTTATCTTTCAAACGCATTAATGTTGAGGCCAATGCCTTGTTACTAACCATAGAGAGGGCTAAGCTTAAAAGAAATTTTCAAATCTTCTTGAGAGAAGGCGGTGTCCCTGAATATCATAAATATTCTGATCCAGTTATACTTAAAACCATTTATGAAAATATTATTTACAGGGATATTGTAGCCCGTCATGAAATTAAAGACGTCCGGGCCTTACGGGAACTATCTCTATATTATTTAACTAATGTGGGATCGCTCTTTACTTATAATAAGTTAAAGAAAATGCTTGGCTTGGGGAGCGAAAACACGGTCAAAAGTTATACGGGTTTCTTACAAGACAGTTATTTGATGTTTGAGTTGCCCCGCTTTTCTTATTCTTTAAGACAGCAAATTATGAACCCTAAAAAGATTTATTGTATTGATAACGGGATCATTGCCGCTGTAGCATTTCAGTTTTCTAAGAATCGAGGAAAATATCTGGAAAATTTGGTCTATGTTGAATTAAAACGTCGGGGTGGTGAATTATATTATTATGATACAGTAGATGGCCAGGAAGTCGATTTTCTTATTAAGAATGGAATTAAACAAAAACAACTCATTCAGGTTACTGAAAGTTTGTCAGATGTGAATGTCCGCAAGCGAGAAGTAGGTTCTTTAGAAAAATCTATGAAGGAGTTAAAGATAAAGAAAGGCATGATTCTTACAGAAGATGAAAGTGAGAGTATCAAGGTTGGAGCAGGGGTAATTGATGTTAAGCCGATTTATCAGTGGTTATTGGAATAAATAGGTCGCACGACGGGCTGTTTGATTTTAACTCCAAAATACTATTGATTACTAATATAACCGATACTAAATACAACTATTGATTATCATAATAACCAATATTAAAATGATTTTATGAAACGAGCCGCCAACAAGAAAACCTTGTTAAACGACCCTGAAATGCTTTCCCTGGCCCAGCTCCCTTCCGAGAGCATCTGGCTTGAGAACGCCCGGACCAAAAGCACAGAGACGGCCAGGTACTACAAAACTGATCTCTTGCAATTCAAGAAATACTTCGGTATCAAAAACCCCAAACAATACCGCGAAATCACCGCAAAGCACATCACCCAATGGAAATTGAGTCTGCAATACGGGCCTGGCTACAAAATCGCTGATAAAATCCCTAAAGACACACCCAAACTCATCGCAAATGGTACTGTAGCGCGTAAATTATCGTCTGTATCTGCCCTTTTTACGTTCTATTGCTCTGTGGGCGCTATGAAAGCGAACCCTTTTAAGGTTATATCACGGCCAAGCGTTGATAACCACATAGGTAAATCCAAGATCATCAACGAAGCCGAGGCTCGAAAGCTGCTATCTGCTCCCCTGCCCTACACCATAAAAGGCAAACGGGATCGGGCGATATTATCTACCTTCCTTTACCACGGCTTGCGCCGGGCCGAAGTTTGCGATCTGAAAATGAGCAGTATGTTTGTTGACAACGGGGTCAACGTATTTTTGATCAAAGGCAAGGGTGACAAAATCCGCCGTGTTCCAATCAACCCAGCAACGATCAAGCTGATTAAAGAATATCTTACAGCTTGCGACCATCCTGGTCAAGAGGATGATCCATTATTCTTGCCACTTAAGAATTACAGGGACGAAGACGTTAATCTAAAACATTTAACCGGTGATGGTATTTATAAAATCATTATGCACTACGCCAAGAAAACGGGCATTGATATGAACAAGTTCCATCCCCACTCCCTGAGGGCCACCGCGGCCACCAATGCGCTCAATAATAATGCTGATATTGTCGAAGTACAAAAATGGTTAGGCCATGCCAATATTCAAACCACACGTATTTATGATCACCGCGAGCAGGACGACGCTAAATCCCCTACTTTTAAGATTAGCTATTAACAGATTGAGAAAGACCTATAATTACTATGCTTTGGCCAAGAGTTCTTGTGTTTCAGGTTCTTTAATACCCAATAATTGGAATGGGCTTGTGATGCGGGTCATGTTGATGATGACCGGTGTGAAGCCTTTAAAGCCTCCCTGCTCTAGTTCGGTAAGCTGGGCTGGGTCGAATTGAACGTTGACTGTCTTGCCGTTGCGTAAGACGTTAATCTGGTTGAGGTCGATACCGCCTTTTTCGGCAGGATTGATTTTAGTCAGTGCGGCTTTATCTTGATGTGCTGGTGTGTGCAATATGGCTGAGTCCCTTCTTAGTTCTAGGCTCCAACGACTCTCAGTTACCGTTTCAGTAATCTCTTCTCTTTCATCCCATCCCCCCCCAGCATTAGTACCCCCACTCAAGTTTCTTTTAGTTATATATTCCCCTGTTCCTCTTTCATATGTATTTGTATATTCATTAAAAATAAAATTGCCTCTTGGGTCACCAAGTCTATGAAGTTGATTGCTAATAGTATTATATTTACTATAATCTTTACGGCTTATAGCATCTGTTAGTTTTTGACTAAGCAAACGAACTTTAGTATCAAAATCTATTACTATTTTTATAGCTTCTGAATTACTAGCCATCCCCCGTAATTCTTGAATTGCCCATATAGAAACATCACCAAATTTAGCTCTATACCCTGAATTATCAACAAATCCCTTTAATATAGAGAATTTCTTATTCGGGTCGGTTACTAATTTATCTAATGATATTCGTGCCGCAAGGCGGCAATCAAAATCACTATCCTCCAAAAATGGGACAATCAACTCAACAGCCCGTTCACTTCCTATTTTCTCTATCGGTAACTTTTCCTCTGTAGTGGTCACAAGATTATCTACCCTATCTATAGCGGCTTTACGAACTTTGGGTATTCCATTCTGCAATTCTGCAACAAGTTTATTCTCTTCCTGCATAGCCATAACTTCGGCAATTTTACGAGGTGTATAAATCGAACGTGCCCAACTTCGAACATCACTGTGGCTTGCCCCTATACGGCTTTCAACAATAGCCATCTTTTTATCCGGATCGGTCACAAACTTATCTAACGCATCCATAGCGGCTTTACGTACATCCCACCATGAATCCTCCAATCGAGGAACAATCAGTGTAACCGATTTCTCACCCATAAGTTGTATCAAACCCTTTAGAGCCCACAACCGGGATTCATCATTAGTATAATTAAATGCATTAACAAATATTTGTATCTTTTCTGAATCAGTCGCAACTGTATCAATAGTATACATACTTCTCCAATCCTGTCTCATTGGATCCGATGACAATATACGCACTGCTTCATTAATCACATATTGATGTATTCGTTCTTTTTCTGCTACTTTTGCCGCTGCAATCTTTTTGTCATACTCAGTCACTATTTTAATAGCCTGAGGAGAAAGTAATTTAACATTTAACACATTTCTAGCAGACGCACCAAATCTACCCAGCTGACTTACAACTAAATCAAGCGCTTGCTCAGAACCAATTCTTCCTAAAGCTTGTAATGCCAATTTACTAACATCGAAATTCTCGTTATCCAAAGCCTTTTGAAGTATTGGTAATTTCTTATCAGGATTTGTTACCAGCTTATCTATCTCCTTCATTGCCCAAAAACGCTCAGAGCCAAAAGAATAGGATCGATCATCTCGAAATTCTAAAACTTTCTCAAGGATTGGAAGCTTCGTCCCTGGGTCGGTCACAAGCTTATCTATCTCCTGCATTGCCCACTGACGAACATCAAAATTATAATTTCTTAAGGCCTTCTCAAGTATCGGTAGTTTTTTATCCGGATTGGTCACCAACTTATTTAACGCATCCATTGCGGCTTTGCGCAAGTTTGCATCACTATAAGTATCATGCGGAGAGCCTAACATAATTACAATCTTACTCACATTACCTGTTCTTTTCCAATATGCAATTTTTGCTTTAGCAAACATCGCCGCATCTGGATTTTGTTTGTTTTGTGCCTTTAAACTAATCTCTCTAATTGCATCATTGGCGTAATAATTAAAGGGAATTCCCCATTTTGCCTCTACTTCCTTTAATTTAGGAATAGCTGATTCATCACCAATCTCTCCCAAAGCCTTCATGATCATCAATAATCCATTTTTAGTTAGCTCACCTGGCCCTCCCTTTGATTTAGCATAATCTTTTACCGACAAATTGCTCAGCAATGCATTAACAGCGGGACGGCCAACTTGGACAACTTCCTTATACAAATCTTCATT
>CAZASA010000100.1:0-7720 GCA_964487685.1 uncultured Planctomycetales bacterium | reverse complement strand
CCTGTGAGGTGCCCCGGGCTTGCCCGGGGGGAACCACAACAAGAATAATTTTTAATATGATTTCCATCAGAAAATCACAAGACCGTGGTCATGCCCAGCATGGGTGGCTGGATAGTTACCATTCATTTTCATTTGCGGATTATTATGATCCCCAATGGATGGGCTTTCGATCTTTACGCGTGATCAATGAAGACCGTGTTGAACCTTCCCAGGGCTTTGGTTCCCATCCTCATCGCGATATGGAGATCATCACCTATGTACTATCAGGCCAATTGAAGCACAAGGACAGCATGGGCAATGAAGGGATCATCAAGCCCGGTGAGGTCCAAAAGATGAGTGCCGGTACCGGGGTCGTGCACAGTGAATTTAATGCGTCTGCCAAAGAAGCTGTGCATCTGCTGCAAATATGGATCATGCCGGACACTAATAATCTTAAGCCTGCCTATGAACAAAATCTATTGCCTGCCGATCAGCAAAATAGTTTATTGATCCTGCCTGTCAGTATCCATCAGGATGCCAAGATCTATCGCGGCAGGCTTTCCAAAGGACATGAACTTACCCATGAAATGAAAAATGGCCGGGGCGCATGGATACAGATGGTTTCGGGTACATTATCGGTCAATGCGCATACCATTGAAACAGGGGATGCTGCTTTAGTCGAAAAAGAAAAAGATCTGAAATTTATAACAAAAAGTGAATGTGAATTCCTTCTTTTTGATCTAAAATAAGAATATCCCTTTTTTCCCCATGACAATTAATTTTAAAGACAAGACTTTGCAGGAATATTTAGATCAGCTTTCTCGCCGTGAACCGGTGCCCGGCGGAGGATCGACAGCAGCCCTGACAGCGGCCATGGCCGTTGGCTTGATATCAATGGTGACGAATTATTCTATCGGCCGCAAAGCCAATGCCAGCGTCATTGACAATCGTTTGAAGAAAATTTTGGCCCAAAGTGAACCGATCCGCCTGAGATTGCTTGAGCTCACAAGCCTGGACAGCGAGGCTTATTTAAAAGTAACGGCAGCGCGTAGCTTGGATAAAAAAGCCCAACGCCAGGCGGCAAAAGTCGCCCGTGCCGTGCCCCAGGAGATCTGTAAATTATGCTACAAAGCCTTGCAGTTAACGCCGTATTTGGCCGAAAAAGGCAATCCGTATCTTCTTTCCGATGTGGAAGTTGCTCTTGAGCTTTTGATGTCTTCTTTTAATGCGGCAAGGATCATGGTTAGGGTCAATTCATGAGCGGACAAATCCTCGATGGGAAATTATTAGCGGCCCAGCTTAAGGCTAAATTGGTCGAAGAGATCAAACAGCTTAAAAGTGCAGTGCATGAAAGCCCTCGGATCTTTAGTATCGTGGTGGGCAATGATCCGGCCAGTCTTTCCTACGCAGCCTCTCAGCAGAAGACCGCGCAAAGTGTGGGGATCAATTTTGAATTGCAGAATTTCAAGGCGGATACCTCTCAGGAAGATGTGTTGAAATTGATCGATGAATTAAACAGTTATGACCATGTGCACGGCATCATCGTTAACAAACCGTTGCCAGCCCATATGAATTTTAAGACTATCATCAATGCTATCGCTCCTTATAAAGATATTGAAGGGATGAATTTAATGAATTTCGGGCTTTTATTGATGGGTGAAGATGGGATATTTCCTTGCACGCCGGCCGCGGCATTGGAACTGCTTAAATCTTCGGGGGTCAGTTTAAAAGGCAAACATGCGGTCGTGATCGGCCGTTCTGAAATCGTAGGCAAGCCCGTGGCCCTCTTACTCCTGAAGGAAGACATGACGGTGACGATCTGCCATTCCAAGACCATTGATCTGCCTTTTGTCGTGCATGACGGGGATGTGGTGATAGCTGCTTTAGGCCGCCCAGGTTTTGTCAAAGGCGAATGGATCAAGAATGGGGCCATTGTGATCGATGTGGGCATTAATCAAGTGGATGGCAAACTCGTTGGTGATGTTGATTTCCTTTCGGCTAAAGATAAGGCCTCGTTTATCACTCCGGTCCCCGGCGGCGTTGGTCCGGTGACATCAGTCATGCTCATGAACAATGCTGTTAAAGCATTTAAAATCCTAAATTCCACTTAAGGTTTATGAAAACACTCGTTGTTGGAAATTCTTTGGATGTTCTTCCTATTATTGAAAATATCCTGAAAGAAAACAAAGAAGAACAAATTACCCTTTTTGCCACTGAAGGCGTTCTGCCCTATGACCGTTCTTTATTGCCGGCCTTAGTGGCTGCTACGGCTAATGAGAAGCAGGTGTATAAAACATCTGAGAGTTTTCTATCCCAGCACCATCCTCAAGTGTTGACCAATGAAAAATTGGCACGTATCAGTGTCAAACGCAGATATCTTACGACCGAGGCAAAGACTCAAATTGATTATGACCGTTTAGTGGTGGTTGATACAGGGCTATTGATCTTGCCAAATATCAGAGGATTGCAACGGACCGGCGTTTTTGATTGTTGGCGGTTGACATCTATCAAGGAGTTAAAAACCCATTTGCCGTATGCTGAAAGTGTGACAGTTGTTGTTACTAATGTCCAAGGTTTAAACATGGCCTGTGCGATAAGCCAATTAAAGAAAGAAGTCACCGTGATCTCGGCCAAGGCAGGTCTTTTGCCAGATATCCTGGACGAAGAGACGGGGCTCTTGCTTAAACAGGTCCTTGAGGCTAAAGGGATACGGGTGATGGGAGACAACGCTTTGGAAGAGATCTTGGGAGAAACGCAGGTCAAGGCGGTAAAATTAAAGTCTGGCAAGGTGCTGGCTTGTGATACGGTTATCTTTGATGAGGCCAAGGCAGATATCAGGATGCTTTCAGAACCTACCCTGACCGATCAGGACCAGATAGTCATTGATGCAAGTTTTAAGCCCTCTGTATTTCCTTTAGCGCCGGTTAAATTCGGCTTCAATGTCCTTGACGGATTTTATGCCGGTTGGACAAAATTACCTGAAGGCGGACGCGAATTCCTCAAATTTGACGGCCCTAATAATGTTTACAAAAAGATCTACTGCCACGGTGATCATATAGCAGGCTTGGTGGTCTTTAACGCACCCCAGGACAATGAGCGCCTTTGGGGAATTCTCCAGCGTCAAGATAATATCACCGGTCACGAAGAAGAAATCCTCTAGATATGTCCCAACGTGTATTTTTAATTGATGCCCATGGCCTATGTTACAGGGCCTTTTATGCAGTTAAGTCCCTGAAAAATTCCAAAGGTCAGCCGACCAACGCTGTTTTTGGTTTCTGCAATATCCTGCGTAAGATGCTGACTGATTGTAAGCCGACCCATGTGGCGGTTTGTTTTGACGTGGGTAAGCAAACCAATCGCCAGAAGAAATATGCCGATTATAAGGTCCAGCGACAAGCCATGCCTGATGATCTGGTGCTTCAGATCAAGGTCATTCGGGACATTGTCAGGGCCTATGGTTTTCCGATCTTTGAGCTGGAAGGCTTCGAGGCGGATGATGTGATGGCGACCTTGGGATTAAGATTCGCCAAGAAAAATGTAGATGTCTTTATTGCCACCGATGATAAAGACATGGCTCAATTAGTGGGTGAACATATCAAATTATACAGCCCCCGTCAGGAAAAGGTGATCGATACCAAGGATGTGATCGCCAAGTTTGGGGTTGAACCATTGCAGATCACTGATTATATTGGATTAGCCGGGGATACATCAGATAATATCCCTGGTGTCAAAGGTATAGGGGAAAAGGGTGCCTGCAAATTGTTGGAGGAATTTAAATCCATAGAAGGGATCTATAAACATATTGATGATGTGGCACCTGCTAAATTGCAGGAAAAATTAATCGTTTCAAAAAAGGAAGCTTTTTTAAGTAAAGAATTAGCGACCCTGGAAGCAAATGTGCCCTTAGAAGCCAACTTGGAAGATCTTATTTTTCCCGAACCGGACCGTGACAGGTTGTTTACTCTATTTAATGAACTGGAATTCCGTAAATTTGCCCAGGAATACGCGCCCTTGAATGCAGCGCCTGCGGAGCCTGTAGGAGATCTTTTGACATGGGTCGAAGGAAGTGATGAAGGTAAGCCTGTTTTTATCGTTTATGATTTGAAATCATTGCGTAAAGACAAGCAGGTCAGTGAAGGCTCACGGAGCCTCCCTGTCATTCCCGCGAAAGCGGGAATCTTTGATGTATACCTGGCAGATTATTTATTGTCCGGCGGCCAGGGGAAATATCATTTGCCGGCGCTAAGGTCAAGTGAAAAGGGCATGCGTGAGCTTTATGCGATCCAAAAAAGCCTTCTCAAAGAGCAAAATTTGGATTTTCTTTATTATGACGTAGAAATGCCATTATCTGATGTGCTTTTTAAGATGGAGGCCAATGGCGTCAAATTGGACGTGGAGGTACTTAAAGATCTGTCCAAGGAATGTGATGTTAAAATTGCCCAATTAGAAAAATCATTGTTTAAGATCGCGGGAACGGAGTTCAATGTTAATAGCCCCAAGCAATTAAGTGAGATCCTCTTTGAACGTCTTAAATTGCCGGTCGTCAAAAAGATCAAGACAGGATTCTCGACGAATGAAGAGGTCTTGACCAAGCTTTCATCTCAGCATCCTTTACCCGCTTTAATTCTGGAATACCGCCAAATGGCCAAATTAAAATCCACCTATATTGATGCATTGCCGCTTTTAGTTGATGCTAAAACCCAGCGTTTGCACGCGACTTTTAATCAGGCCGGAGCAGAGACAGGGCGGTTAAGCTCCAATAATCCTAATTTACAGAATATCCCAATCCGGACGGATTTTGGCCAGCGGATCCGCAAAGCTTTTGTGCCGTATACCAAAGGGCATGTTCTGCTTTCTGCTGATTACTCACAGATAGAACTCAGGATCCTGGCGCATTTAGCAGGTGATGAAGAATTGAAAAATGCCTGTAAGGGCGAGGGAGATATTCATCGCTATACTGCTTCGCTGATGTTTGATGTGCCGGAGAATAAAGTGGATGATAAAATGAGGTATGCCGCCAAAAGGATCAATTTCGGGATCGTCTATGGCATGGGGCCTTTTAGTTTAGCCAAGGACCTGGACGTTTCCATCAATGAAGCTAAAGTGTTTATTGATAAATATTTTTTACGTTACCCCAAGGTGCGGCAATTCCTGGATGGTGAGATCCAAAAAGCCCGTGACCTTGGCTATGTGACGACCCTGTTTGGCCGTCGCCGCTATTTGCCTGATATCAATAATCGAAACATGGGATTGCGCCAATTTGCCGAGCGCCAAGCCATTAACGCGCCCATGCAGGGTACTGCCGCGGATATCATCAAGATCGCCATGGTCAAGATCAGCCGGCAATTGGACAAGCTGAAATTAGAATCTGCCATGATCATGACCGTGCATGATGAACTTGTTTTCGACGTGCCGCAGGCAGAGGTCAAAACAATGGTAAGCATGGTCCGAAAAGAAATGGAAGGCGCTATGGACCTTTCAGTACCGATGAAGGTGACAATAGAGCAAGGCCTTAACTGGCTTGAAATGGAAAGAATTAAGACATGAAAATCGTGATGTGCGCTTCAGAGGTGGTGCCTTTTGCTAAGACCGGCGGGCTGGCGGATGTGTGTGGGTCTTTGCCTCCGGCGATGGAAAAATTGGGGCATGAAATTGTCATCATCACCCCGCGCTATAAATCTTCCAATATTCAGGTGCCGACACCGGTCGTGCGCATCGGTGAGAATGTGCGGATCTGTTTTATTGAGAACGAACATTATTTCGGCAGGGAAGGGTTATATGGGGAAGAGGGTGGTGATTATCATGACAATCTGGAGCGTTTCGCGTATTTTTGTCATGAAAGTTTTCAAGTTTTAAAAGGGATCAAATTTGCTCCGGACATTATCCATTGCCATGATTGGCATACGGCCTTGATCCCGGTGCTGCTTAAAACTAATTATCAACAAGACCCGTTCTTTAAAAATACACGCTCAATGCTGACCATCCATAATCTGGCTTATCAAGGCGTTTTCCCCAAGCATCAATACCAGAAATTAGGCATTAAGGGCCATTACTTTCATACGCAAGGCCTGGAATTTTATGATCAGGTCAATATCCTCAAAGGCGGGATCATTTTTGCCGATGCTATCACGACAGTCTCTCCCCAATATTCAAAGGAGATACAAACCAAGGAATTGGGTGAGAATCTAGACGGTGTTTTACGCAACCGCAGCCAGGACATCTACGGTATTTTAAACGGTTTGGACTATGAGACTTGGAATCCCCGCGATGACCCATTTTTGGATTTTCCGTTTGAACCGTCCAATGTCAATGAGCATAAACAACAGAATAAACTGGTACTGCAGGCAGCTTTAGGTTTACCGTTGAGCGACAAAGTCCCGGTCTTTGGTTTTGTGGGCAGGCTATGCGATCAAAAGGGGCTGGATATTATTATGGAAGCCGTGGATGGTATTGTTGAGGCGGGCGGTCAGATCATTTTCACGGGAGTGGGGGACAAAAAATATCATCGCATGATCGAAGATGCGGCCCACCGCCACCCTGAACATGTGGGCAAATTCCTGAAATTTGATGAGCGCATGGCCCATAAGATCTATGCTTCTTCAGATTTCTTTTTGATGCCGTCTGTCTATGAACCCTGTGGTTTAGGGCAGATGATCGCGCTGCGTTATGGGGCGATCCCTATTGTGCACAAGACCGGCGGCTTGGCTGACACGATCCATTTATATGATCCCATCCATAAAACCGGTAATGGTTATGTTTTTACCCAATATAACAAGGAAGCCTTTATTGAAGCTGTTCAGGAAGCCCTAAGGGTTTATACCCATCAAGCCCAGATGACGGACCTGATCGATCAGGCATTGCGTTATCGCTTTACCTGGGAAAAATCTGCCAAGGAATACGTGAGGATCTATCAAAAATGCATATCATAGGCATCACAGGGAACATAGGATGCGGTAAGACAACTGTTGCGGGAATGTTCGCCAAACGGGGTGCTAAGGTCATCGATGCGGATGCGATCACCAGAGGGTTATTGGCCCCTGGCAAAAAATGTGTAAAAAAAGTGGCAAAAATATTTCCAGGTGTTATACTTAGTTCAAGTTCAATTAACCGCTCTGAATTAGCCAAAATAGTTTTTAATAATCCACGTGAATTACAGAAACTCACCGACATACTTTATCCTGAGGCTCTCAAAGTAGTTAAAAGTCTGTTATCCCGATATAAACATGGATCCTTTATCATTCTAGATGTACCACTTCTTTTTGAATCCGGCTGGGACAAGATCGTTGATACAACCATTGTGGTCAAGGCCCTGCAGCGCCAGCAGATCGAGCGTGCCCAAAAGCATTTGGGGTTGGATCGGCGTGATATCATCCGGCGTATGAAGAATCAAATGCCCCTTAAAGAGAAATGTGACATGGCGGATATGATCATCGATAACAGCCGTGATTTCAATCAAACGCGTAAACAAGTTGATGCGATTATTAATAGATTAGAAAAAAGAAGACAATGAAATCCAATAAGGAGAGACACCAATGAGCAGGACAGAAACAAAACAGGAAAAAGACGACTTAAAAGAAAACGGTAACGGTGATTATAAGCCCGCCAACCCGCAAGGGAAGACGGTCCATATAGAACAGTTAAAGGACATGAAGATGGGGGAGTTGACCAAGCTCGCCCGGGATATGGACATCCAGGGAGCTTCTGCGCTTAAGAAACAGGATTTGATGTTTAAGATCCTTCA
>CAZASA010000099.1:0-7758 GCA_964487685.1 uncultured Planctomycetales bacterium | reverse complement strand
CTGAAAAAGGCTTTCGCTTTTCAACCTATGCCGCTTGGTGGATCAAGCAGGGGATTTCGCGTGCGATCATCGATCAGGGCAAGATGATCCGTGTTCCTGTCTATTTAAACGAGGAGATCCTTAAATACCGTAAGGTGGTGGAGAAATTGACCCAATCCTTGCACCGCCGTCCCACCACGGCGGAAGTGGCCAAAAAGCTCAAGCTCAACATGGAAAAGGTCCGCGAACTGGACGGGGCCATCACCAAGATGTCAAGCCTGGATGCGCCATTGGGAGAAGATGGTGAAGGCCAGATGCTGGATGTCCTGGAAGATGAGAACATGGTTGCTCCTGACGAATCAGTCTCCATATTCTTGGATAAGGAGCGGGCCCAGGCCATTTTGAAGAATTTGGATGAGCGCGAACGGATGATCATTGAAATGCGTTTTGGCCTTATCGAAGGCCAACAACCGCATACGCTGGCCCAGATCGCCAAGAAATTAGGGCTTTCCCGTGAACGGGTGCGTCAGATCGAGGACCTGACCATGGTCAAAATGAAGAAATTATTAATTGAACGCGACATGTGAGGTGATATGGCTGTCAAACGCAAACCCATCTATGTGTTGATCCTTCCAAGGTTCGAGGACATTTTCCATTCTTTTTATACCGGGGAAATTACCAAGGGTGTTAATCTTGCGGCCAGCCGTTTGAACGTGGATTTTCTGGTGCATATTGCTGACCGTTCCAACCATGCCACCTGGCTTGATCCGACCTTATTAGACCGCAAATATGTTGATGGGATCTTGTTCGCGGACATCGACAATGACCTTGAGATCGTCAAGAAAGCGATCATGCGAGGCATGCCGTGTTTGGTCTTGAATAACATCATCCAGGAACCGATCAATTATATCGCCGTTAATAATTACCATGCTGCCGTGCAGGTGGTCGAGGAATTCATTAGGCTTGGCCACAAGCAGATCGCCACGATCGCGGGCGACCTTTCTACCCAGGCCGGTCAGTCCCGTTTGGAAGGGTATAATGATGCCCTTCGCAAGCATAATATAGAGCCTGATCGTGCGTATGTGAAGATCGGCGGATTTTTACGCACTCCGGCCCGTCAAGCCGCCCAGGAATTTTTTAAATTAAAGAAAAGACCAACGGCTATTTTTGCCGCCTCAGACGTTATGGCCATGGAAGCCATGGATGTGGCCAAGTCAAAAAAGATTGCTATTCCTAAAGAATTGGCTATTTGCGGCTTTGATGATAACCCATTGCGGGCGCATAGTTCAATACCTTTAGCCACGGTTTCCCAACCCCTGGTTGATATGGGCCGTTTAGGCCTTTAGATGCTGTATCAGATCAGCCATGGTAAGGCTAAGCTTCCGGTCAAAGAAGTTCTTCTGGCTAAACTGATCAAAGCCGATTCAATGGGCAATTAATTATAAAAGAGGGGACAATGAGCCAACAGCGTTTAATTGGCTTTTTGGTCATCGCTGCTTTTACCATCCTTGTTTATTTTCCTTCCCTTTGGCATGGCCCCCGTTCCGATCAGATCGTTTATTTCTACGTCACTGACAATAAGCACGATCTGTCTTCCCTGACTTTATCCTGCTTTAGTTTAAACCGCTGGGGGATCTTTGCGCCCGGCGATGATAAGCTGTTTCGGCCCTTCGTATTTGCCTTCCTGGGGGTAGAGAATTATTTTTTCCGTTATAAGTTCTGGATGTGGCAGGCGATGGGGATCCTGTTACATTTAGCCGTGATCTGGTTTTTATTGAAATTATTATGGCGATTGGTCCCGGGGATTGCGGCTTTTGTCTGTACGCTGTTTTTTGCGATGCTCTTAATGAACATGGAAATGGTGATCTTGACCCATATCAATGGGTATATGATCTTTGTCATCGCCCTTTTGATCGCTTTGGACCAGATTTATCAATGCTATATCGATACAAGTCATGAAGATCAAAGCCGTCGGATGGTCATTATAGCCGTATGTTTCTTTATCGCCGGTATGGTCTATGAAACAGCCAATGTATTTGCCATCATCGTCGCTATTTTGTTATTTAAAAAAAGGACCTCCTGGGTGATATGGGTGTCACCTTTGCTGTATTTTATTTTCGATCTGATGAGCATAAAGGCGTATCACGTAGTCCCTCATGTCCATAAGCCGGATATTTTACAGGGATTGATGGGTATGATGATAGCAGGGGGCTTTTGGATTTATAGTGCTTTATGGCCTGGTTTTGTGCAAATATATTTTGATGCCCGTAACATGATCGGAGCTGAGTCGATTGACCTTAAGTACTGCTATATTTGCATCGGGGCTGTGCTTGGCCTATTGGCTGGCGGGTACCGGCGATTAGAGTTTGCCCAAAAGCGTTTTATGATTTTGATCACGCTTTTATTGTTCTTTTACGCTTTTGTGATCGTATTGGGCCGTGAGCAAACTCAAGGGATCAAAGAAATTCTGGGCCACAACCTTCATTATTATTATCCTTTTTGGGCATTACTCATGATCGTCGTTGGCATTCTCATTAGTACCTATAAAGACCAGAGGGTCAAAATGGTCTTGGCAGGCATTTTAGTGGCATTATCGGTATTTAATGGGGTGAGGTTGTATCAGATCAATGCGATCCAGGCTCATGGCAGCCGGGCCAGTATCCTGTTGGTCAGGTATGTGGAAGAGCTTGTTAAAGAAAAAAAGAACGAGAAAGATTTTTCATTCTATGTGCCTGCCGATTACCCGGGCAATTATCCTTACAATGATGGTCATGGGGTAAGATCATCTTTTATCGGGATGCTTTTCCCTCAATATTATAAGGAAAATTCACCCAAATACATCTTCCATCCTGATATCCCCTAGCACTTGTCATTCCCGCGAAAGCGGGAATCCATTTTTGTCACCCCCGAATGCCCCGCCTCTGGACGGGGTCCCGCCAAAGGCGGTGACTTTAATCGGGGGTCCAAAAACATCAAAAACATTGCTTCCCTATAACAGATAATATATACTAAATTCTTCATGAAACTCTCAGATCTTAAAAAACATATCCGCGATATCCCTGATTTTCCCAAGGAAGGGATCATATTCAAGGATATTACGACCTTATTAAAAAACCCCCAGGCCCTGAAAAAATCCATTGATGCTATTACGACACCTTTTAAAAAGTCCCATGTTGACTATGTTGTAGGGGTTGAGGCGCGCGGGTTTATTTTGGGTGCCGCCATCGCTTATAAATTGGGCGCTGGTTTTATCCCGGTGCGTAAAAAGGGCAAACTTCCCTATAAGACAAAAAGTGTGACCTATCAGTTGGAATATGGCATGGACACCCTGGAGATCCATGAAGATGCCATCCCGGCCGGGGCCAAGGTTTTGGTGGTGGATGATCTCTTAGCCACCGGCGGCACGGTAAAAGCGGTCATAGACCTGTTAAGGTCTCAACAGGCCAATATCGTAGGTGTTGCTTTTTTGGTGGAATTACAATTCCTTAAAGGTAAGGACAAGCTTAAAGATCTCCCGATTTATTCGGTAATCCAGTTTTAAAATCTTCCCATGGGAATTTCGATCGTTTATTTAATTGGACATTGTATATGTTCGGCAGCCCTTGCTTTGTCTTGCTTGGCGTGGAAAGTCAATAAACGCTGGGCATGCCTTTTCACCTTCCTCTTTTTGATCTCAGAACCAGCTGTTTTCTTGATCTGGGGTCCTTACCGTTATGTTGGATTGTATGCGGCGTCATTCTTGTTTTTCCTGGTATTGTCCAAGGCCATTGATAAGTTTACCATTTTCCTCAAGACACAAGAAAGCATCATACGTTTTTTATTCTGGGTTGCTTTGGCTGTTTTTGGGATTGCGGTTATTTCGACGAGTATTTTTGAGATCGATCTTCGGCATGACGCGTTAAAATTCTGGAAATATGAATCAACCAGGTCTCCCAGCGCTTTAAATATGGAAAATTTAGCGGATGTCTATTACGCCTCCAAGGACCTTGTTCTCTCCCAGGAATATTATCAAAAAGCCATCACGGTCGATCCAAAATCCATCAAAGCGTATGAGGGCTTAAGCCGGATCGCCCATGACAATAGTGACTGGGGCCACGCCATCGAAGCCTGTCAAAAGATCATCGTGCTAAATCCACAACAACCCCAAGCTTATCTGGGCATGGGAGAGGCGTATAGGCAATTGGGTAAAGCCACTCAGGCGGTTGAAACTTACAGCCGGCTATTAGACCTATTTCCCGACGATGAGAAGATCGACATCAAAGTGATCGAAGCCTATGGCCATGCCATTGCGGATGATCCTCAAAATGATATTTATAAGGAGAAACGTGAAGAAGTACTGGCGGATTACGAGCAATTATCCAAGCGCAAGAAATATAACGCGGCTGATTATTACAATCTGGGCCTGTTATATGAGCAGGTGGGCGGCAAAGAAGAGGCGATGCGCTTTTACACCAAAGCCGTGCAAATGCAGCCGGACCATGAGCAGGCCCTGAGTAAATTGGCGGACCTTTATAAGGATAGCGGGAATTATAAGCTTGCCATGGAATTATATGAACATTTGGAACATTATCATCCCAGAAATGCATCTGGTTATTTGAATATGGGTCTTATATTAAATGCTTTAGGCGACCAGGAGAAAGCCAGGCAATTATATTTAAAGGTCATTGATCTTGACCCGGAAAATGGCGATGCAAATTTTAATTTGGGCTATATCAGTGAATCGCAAGGGGAGTTAAGTGAAGCTGTGAATTATTATGAGAAGGCTGTTGAAGACAATCCCAAGAACGCTGAAAGCTATTATAATTTGGGCAATGTTTATGCCAGTTTAGGCCAAAAGGGAGAGGCCATTGCCGCGTATCTTAAAACAGTGGGGATCAATCCTAGACATCAGGACGCATTTGTGAATTTATCCATCTTGTCTTTTAAATCCAGGGATTTTCAGGGAGCCATTCATTATCTGGAACAAGCCCAAGCTTTAGGGTATAATCCTCCCGTTGAATATTTAAAGACCCTGGAGCCGTATCGTAAATAAAAGACCACCACAACACCCGGTGTTAGGAAATAGAGTAGAAGGAACCTTCCTAACACCGGGTGTTAGGAAATAGAGTAGAAGGGACCAGGAACCAAAATGGGGACAGGACAAAATAAAATCGTCCTGTTTAGCTGAAGTAAATTCTGCGCTTGGCCGCGGACCTAATATGAATATTTGAAATAAGAATTATCCGTAAGGGCGGACCTTGTGTCCGCCCATAAAATGGCCTCGCCAATGGCGAGTGCGCCTGGCCGCTTCTCTAATTAGAAATTGTGGTAGCGGCACATTCGGCTTGAATATGGAATCTGCGCCTGGTCGTTTTTCTAATATGGACATTAAGGAAACGACACGGTCGGCTTAAACTTTTCTGAAATTAAATTTGTCAATGCTGTGGTAGTTTTGCGCCTGTAGCTCAACTTTGGATAGAGCGACTGCCTCCTAAGCAGTAGGTTACCCGTTCGATTCGGGTCAGGCGCACCATACATTTCTTTCGAACTCAACAAAACGGGTCGTATTGGCAGGCACTCACAGTTGTTCGTCATTACTGCGCCTGCCCCCAGGCTTCAGTGGGGGAAAGGTCCTCATGCCGGACATGCACACTTGCTTCGGGAATCCATAACAGAGCGATCCTGCCGATGTGGTCTAAAATCGTAATAAAATTCATCCGTTTCTTCCCAAAAACAGGCATTGCCTCTTTCCCAATTTAATCACCCATCGGTATACATTATTATACCTGAGTACAATTGATTCATTTTACCCCTCTGCCTAGAATGCTCAAATAAAGTTAAAGTACGTAATGTACTAATGTACAGAGGGGATAGAGGCCATTGACCGAAAACTAGGGAGCCGAAAATTAACTTAATAATTTTATAGAAAGGATTTATATGGCATACATATTACCAAAACTCAATTACGCGTACGATGCTCTTAAGCCGCATATTGATGCGAAGACAATGGAAATACATTACACCAAACATCATCAAGCTTATATTGATAACCTTAATAAGGCCATCAAGGGCAAAGCTGATTTAGAAGGTAAAAGTATCGAAGAATTGATATCTGATCTCAAAGCAGTACCAGAAGATATCCGTAATATCGTACGTAATAACGGAGGAGGTCATGCCAATCACTCCTTATTTTGGAAAGTGATCGGCCCTAAAGCTGGGGGAGAGCCTGTGGGTGAAGTCGCCTCTGACATCAAGAAGGCTTTTAGTTCATTCGATGTATTTAAAGAAAAATTCGCGCAAGCAGCGATGACACGTTTCGGCTCTGGCTGGGCATGGCTTTCGGTCACTAAAGACGGAAAGTTAGATATTTCTTCAACAGCAAATCAGGATAGCCCCATGATGGAAGGCAAAACACCGCTTTTAGGGATCGATGTATGGGAGCATGCCTATTATTTACATTATCAAAATCGCCGTGCCGATTATATTGCGGCGTTTTGGAATGTGGTCAATTGGAAGAAAGTTGAGCAGATTTCGGAAAGCTTGGCTAGTGTAAAATAGTAACGGAAGAATTAATAGGGGGTTATTTTTATGAATTATATAATTTTGTCTGGAAGAATATTTTATTCATTGATATTCGTGATGGCCAGTTTCAGTCATTTTTCCCAGAAGACGATAGGTTACGCGGCCGCACAAGGAGTGCCATTAGCTTCTATGGCTGTCCCATTTTCAGGTATTATGGCACTTTTGGGAGGCCTTAGTGTAGCTTTTGGATTTAAAGCTAAATGGGGAGCTTGCCTTTTAGTACTTTTTCTTATACCAGTCACCATTATGATGCATAATTTCTGGGCGATAAGCGATCCTATGATGGCACAAATTCAACAGGCCATGTTCATGAAGAATCTCGCTTTGCTGGGGGCGGCATTATTTATTTCCCAAATGGGTAGCGGTCCATTGAGTTTAGATAACCGATGAACGTCATTTGATCTGCTTTGTTAACCCTTGGTACAATTGATTCCTTTTAGAACTCTTTTAGAATGACATCATGAAGTCAATTAAAAAAGTTTTTTTTGATCATAAAATAGTTGTTATATTTTATATAGGCGGAATCGTCTCCATCATCCTTTTTTCATTTTTTACGCATTTTTTCTGGCCGGCTTTTGACGCTGACATTTCAGGTATAATTCGTCAAGACAGAGGAAAATGTTTTTCGGCACTTATGGAGTTTATAAGTTGGTGGGGGATGGGTTACAAGATGATTTTGTCGGTTTTTTGTGTTTCGTTCCTATTTTTTGTTACTTCTTATAAAAGAGAAGCATGGTTTACTTTAAGTGTTCTTATTGCTGATATTATTAATATCTTCCTGAAATTGATCATTAATCGGCATCGGCCCGATGAAGTTGTTGTTTTTCCAAAATTTCAGCAAGCAAGTTTTCCCAGCGGACATGTGGTCCATTACGTTGTATTCTTTGGGTTTATTTTGGTTGTCATGCTGGTTAATTCCCGCATCAATTGGGTGTTGAGATGGAGTACCGGCCTGCTATGTATTTTTTTAATTGCGGGTATTTCTGTCGCACGGATTTATCTTAATACACATTGGGCCACAGATATCCTTGCGGCGTATATCATTGGGTTTATGATGTTGGGGGTTGTTATTCTCCTATATTTAAATGGACAGTCCTCTCAATATCCATTTAAGAAGGTTGTTGGTAGGAAATAATATGAAAACTAAAAAAGAGATTACCCGGTATTTAATTGTAACGCCTTGTATCGGCGCATTAGACTTTGGGATCTATTTTATAT
>CAZASA010000098.1:0-7779 GCA_964487685.1 uncultured Planctomycetales bacterium | reverse complement strand
GGTGTTGCCCAACGCCTGCGGCCGTTCACAGAGACTGTTCCCAAATCAATGATCTTAGTCGCCGGAAAGCCATTTATTGCCCATCAGCTAAGATTATTAAAAAAAAACGGGGTCAATAAGGTCGTGATATGCACGGGATATCTGGGAGAACAGATCAAGGCCTATGTTGGGAGTGGCAGTCAATTTGGTTTATCCGTTTCCTATTCGGCTGATGGCGACAAATTATTAGGGACCGGAGGGGCCGTCAAAAACGCCTTAGGTAAGTTAGAAGATACGTTCTTTGTCATGTATGGCGATTCCTATCTGACTGTCAATCTTGATCAAGTCTACGGGCATTTTCTTAAGGATCCAGGCTTGGGATCAATGACCGTGCTTAAAAACCATAACAATTGGGACAGCAGTAATGTGATCTTTAAAGAGGGAAAGATCATCACCTACGATAAAAAGAATAAAACAAAAGAAATGGAATATATTGATTACGGGCTTGGCATATTAAATAAAAAGGCTTTTGAAAGCTTTTTGGACAAAGATGTTTTTGATTTATCCGAACTTTATCAGGACATTATTTCAAAAAACCAAATGTCCGGATATTTGGTCACAGAAAGATTTTATGAAATAGGTTCGATCAACGGTTTAAGAGAAACTGATAAGTATATCTCAAATTTCACAAGACAGGAGCAAGGCAATGACCAATGACCTTTATATTGATAATTATTTATCTCAGGCATCTAAAATCGCCGGTATGATCGATAAAAAAGCTGTCCAAAATATGGTAAATATCCTTTTGAACGTTCGCCAATCATCGGGCAGATTATTCTTTCTTGGTGTTGGCGGCGGGGCAGGCAACGCCGGTCATGCGGTCAATGATTTCAGGAAGATCGCCGGGATCGAATCATACACGCCGACTGACAATGTTTCTGAACTCACCGCCCGGATCAATGACGATGGCTGGGACTCTGCCTATGCTAATTGGCTTAAAATAAGCCGGATCAATGCCAAAGACTGTGTTTTTGTTTTTTCCGTCGGAGGAGGCAATGCCGAGAAGAACATCAGCAATAATCTGGTCCAAGCCTTAAAATTGGCCAAGGAAGCAGGGGCAAAGATCATCGGTGTGGTGGGTCGTGATGGCGGCTACACGGCAAAAATAGCTGATGCAGCGGTCATTGTACCGACAGTTGATCAGGAAACGATCACTCCTCACACCGAGTCCTTTCAAGCGGTGGTATGGCATTTGATCGTATCTCATCCATTGCTTAAAGCCAATGCCATGAAGTGGGAATCGGTAAAATAATGAGTAGTGCTGTATTTTTAGACAGGGATGGTGTCATCAATACCAATCTCCTAAACAAAGCCACCGGAGAATGGGAGTCTCCTTATCAACCTCAAGACCTTAAGCTGTTTCCCTGGACCTTGCAGGCATTAAAGAAGTTACAAGATCATCATCTGCAATTATTCCTGATATCAAATCAGCCGAGTTTTGCCAAAGGCACGGCATCCCTCAAGGACTTAAAATCGATCCAGGATAAATTGCATGTGCTATTGATCGAAAATAAGATATTTTTTGTAAATTACTATTATTGCTTTCATCATCCCCAAGGAATTGTACCGGAATTAGCTGTCACATGCGAATGCCGAAAGCCGGGCACTTTTTTTATTGAGAAAGCAGTCAAAGAGAACGGGGTAGACTTAAAAAGCTCCTGGATCATCGGGGACAGGGAAACAGACATTGAATGCGGACAACGGGCCGGGTTAAAAACGATCCGGATAATAAATCCAGAGGACAATGCAACGATCAAAAACAAGCCTGACTATCAAGCAGCTAATCTGCGGGAAGCTGTGAATTTTATTATAGGAGAATAACATGGCCTCACTTAAAGATTTAAAGATCAAGCTTTTTTCAGACGGCGCTGACATCAACTCAATGAAAAAGCTTTATAAAGAAGGCATCGTGAAAGGGTTTACCACGAACCCCACCTTGATGCGTCGGGATAATGTCACTGATTATGAGACCTTTGCCAAGGAAGTATTAAAAGAAATCCCTGATCTACCTGTGTCATTTGAGGTTTTTTCCGATGAATTCGATTTGATGGATAAACAGGCAAGGAAGATCGCGGGGTGGGGGAAAAATGTCAATGTCAAGATCCCCATCACCAACACCAAGGGTGAACTTGCCACTACACTTATCCGTAAATTGTCAGGGGATGGCATTTCACTGAATGTTACGGCCATACTGACTGTCCAACAGGTGAGGGCCGTGGCCCAAGTCTTATCTCCGTCTTCAAAGACGATTGTCTCAGTTTTTGCCGGTAGGATCGCTGATACTGGCCGCGATCCGGTAGCGATCATGAAGGAATCAGTTTCTATATTAAAGTCCAACCCTAATGCCCAATTACTTTGGGCTTCTTCCCGCGAATTATTAAACATTTTCCAGGCAGACCAATGCGGATGCCATATCATCACGGTAACCAATGATATATTAAAGAAACTTCCTCTGATCGCCAAAGGTCTTGATGAAATGTCTCTTGATACGGTCAAAATGTTCTACAATGATGCCCTGGCAGCAGGATATAAGTTGTGAATGAAATAAAAATTGATAAATTGGTCCGAAGCCGCCGTAAAACCATTGGGTTGCATATAACCAATGATGCCAGATTGATCGTACGTGCCCCGTATTTTGCCTCAGAAGACCTTATTCATCAGCTCATCCGCCGTAAAGAAGCCTGGATCAAATCCAAGTTGGAATTATTTAAAGTAAGGCAATCCAAAATTAAACCAAGGAAATTCCAACCGGGCGAAGAATTCTTATTTTTAGGTCAACGCTATCCGTTAACGCCCGTTGAAGACCTTCCCCGTGCCGTGGTCTTGGATGGTTCTTTAATGATCGCGGAAGTAGCCCTGAAAAATGCCCGGGACCACTTGGAATGCTGGTATAAATCTCAAGCGCAGGAATATATCACCCAAAGGGTTGAATATTATTCTCAATTGACCGCATTGAGATACACTTCGATCAATATCAATAACGCAACGACACGATGGGGCTCCTGCGGTTATCAAAGCACCCTAAATTTCACCTGGAGGCTTATCATGGCACCGGCAAGGGTGATTGATTATGTTGTTGTCCATGAATTGATGCATTTAAAACAAAAGAACCACTCACAAAAATTCTGGAAAGAAGTTGCTAATATCCTGCCAGATTATAAACTGGATGATCACTGGCTTAAAAATTGCGGACATTTACTTGTATGGTCAAAATAATTAAATACTGGATAGTGTTGATCATTCCCCTAATTTTCTTAGGATTTTCTTTGCTGCTGAAATCTGCCACGGGGCCTTATTGGCAGTATCCTGATCCAAGCTTTGGCCATTTATTAAGCAGTCTAACCCTCATTAAAGGTTTATCACCAACCTTTAACTACCAACCGGGGATCACGATCCAGATCCTGGGGGCTATGGTGATCTCTGTGCTCAATATTGGCCATTCAACAGCTCAGATTGTCCGTCAAGTACTGCTTAACCCTGATCTTTATTTAAACGCCATTAATTCAGCCATCTTGATGGTGGCCTTCTTAACTTCGCTCATTCTAGGCCATTATATTTATCGCCAAACAAATGACAAAATCGCTGTGCTTTTATCGCAATTACCCGTATTAGCCACACTGCCATTAAGATCTTTCTCCTTTTATCATTATATATTGCCTATCGTTGCTAATGTAAGCCCTGAGCCACTATTGATCAGCATTTCGAATATTTTTAATCTTTATATCCTTAAGTTATATTTTGCTAAAAATAAGCGAAAAGAAAGGTCAGCTTCCATATTATTAGGGCTTACCTGCGGTTTTGGGATCGCCACAAAACTAACTTTTTTTCCAGCTTTATTATTACCTCTTATCGTCTGCAGGGGATGGCTTAGGGTCATTTTTCTAAGCGCAACTGCCATCTCCTTTGTATTCTGGACCATTCCGATCTTCCCATCTTACCCGTGGTTATGGGATTGGATCGTTAAGCTTACTACCCATAAGGGAGGGTATGGGTCCGGCGATCAGGGGATCATCAATGTTCCTTTATATATCGCCTGTCTCCATGATATGTTTAATATTTGCATGCCCCTGATATATTTTGCACTCGGTGCTTTGCTTTTTAGTTTTTGGCAGATCTTTCGAAAACTTACTAATAAAGGGACTTTTTTTATTATTGCTATAGCTATAAATATATTGGCCCAATTTGCTTTTATTGCCAAGGATTATGACCCTCATTATCTTGTATCGACCCTTTGTTTTTTTGGCCCATTATTTGTTTTGCCAATCATCAACTTTTCGAACAAGAATATGCTTTTTAGATCGGTAATTTTAGGAGGCATCATTTTGATCGGTTTTCAATTCCTCGGGCAAGCCATGGGCTATCAAAAAGAGTTGTCTGTGCACACCAGGGAAGTCCTTAGCTTTAACCAGATGCTCCATACCAAATATCCTGATTGTGTATTCGTCGGTATTTACCCTATGCCGATGGCCATACCTGAAGCGGCCTTTTTTTGGGGCAATGACAGGGACAATACTCAACAAGATGAGTTATCAAAACTTTACCCCCGGAATTTGGCCTATTTCTCTGGTAACGTGAATGATCATGCCCCATACTTGTCCGGTATTTATTCTATTAAAGACAGGGTTTGGGCAGATGACCTTATTGCTTCCGGTTCACATATCCTGTTCATTGGCCCTAAAGGGTATGATTTTTCAAGCACTCCTTATGCTGTCAGGCTCATGGAAGAAGGTAAATATGCCAGCGCCTTTTTGTTGGAAGGATCGACGGAAAAAAGGGCCAATATATTGTTTGATGCAGCCTTTAATTTGGCCCAAACAGGGGATTATAAAAACGCTTTTGCCTTTGCCAATACAAGTCAGCAATTACATTATCAACCTGAAGATAAGATCACTTATTTACAGGTTTGGCTTTACCTTCACTTGAAATAGAAAGATCATGCTAAATAAATTCTTAAAATCAACTTTTGCTTATTTGGTCCTCATCCTGCTATTGAGCTTTCCTTTGTTCAAGAGTTTTTATAACCCTAATTTGATCAATGCCCATGATTCCATGGCAGGCTTGATCAGGGCTTTGTCCATGGACAGGTATATGGGGCATGGCCAGGGTTTAGTGAGATGGTCTCCCGACGTTAATTGGGGATATGGTTATCCCATGTTCAATTTTTATCCGCCGTTTTTTTCATTCATATCCGTCTTGTTCTTTCACTTGACCCACCAAATGATCCTGGCCATTGATTGGGCCTGCATTTTATTCTGGGGTTTATCAGGGATCGGCATGTTCCTTTTTGCCCGTGAGTATTGGGGCAATGAAGGGGGCTTGCTTTCAGCTGTTCTTTATGTGTATGCGCCTTATCATATCATTGACCTTTATGTGCGCGGGGCCTTTGCAGAATTTAGCTCCTTTGCCTTTTTCCCCTTTATTTTACTTTCCATTTTATTGATGTGCCGCAAAGGAGGAGGACTGGGAGCATTTCTTTTAGGAGTGATAAGTGTTTTTGGACTGAGCCTGACCCATAATATCATGAGCATGTTGTTCTTGCCCTTGGCCGCGGTTTATATGCTTTATCTATATATTTTTGAAAACAGATCCGCGTGGATCTTTAAATCTGCGGGTATCATTGCCATAGGATTGATGATGTCATCATTCTTTTGGCTGCCGGCCCTGGTGGAAAAGCAATACCTGACCCTTAGCTATCTGACCTTTATGCGTTATGATTTCCACAAGAATTTCATCACATTAGGGGAATTATTCTGGCCGCTGAATAATTTTAATGTCGATAATATGTCATTCAAGGTCGGCATCATTCCTACCTTACTTTGCGTGGCCACTTTATGCCGCCTGCCTAAAATATTTAAGCTAAACAAACAATTAGGATGGGGGTTTATTTTTTTCCTGGTCAACGGCCTATTAGCTGTTTTTCTTACCTTGTCAAATTCACTATTCTTATGGGAACATATCAAACTTTTGAGCTTTATCCAATTTCCCTGGCGTATTTTGACCGTTATTGTTTTTTCCATGTCTTTCTTATGCGGTTCTGCAGCCATTTTGATCCAAAATCCCCGTATTAAAGTATTTTCTGTGGCTGCTGTCATATTACTGGTAATTACATTTTCTTTAAAATCTAATCCTCAACCAACCTTTATTAACGATGTCCAACGGGTTGAAGATTTCCTTGCGTTAGGGGAAGGGGAGTACACGCCCAAATGGGTGGTCATCCCGCCTAACGGGCCGCCTGACAGGAAATTCGATGTTTTCAGCGGCGAGGGCCGCTTAGCACCAGAAAAAATGATAAACCCTGTCCACTATGTAACGAAATTTCTGGCATTGCAGCCATCATCCTTATATTTTAATTCTTTTTATTTCCCCGGCTGGCAGGTATTGATCGACGGGCAACCCACAGACCCTCATTTGGACAATCCTTATGGGCTCATCCTTTTTAATGTTCCGTACGGGGACCATGATATCCAAGTATTCTTTGGGACGACACCGATACGAATTACAGGGATGATTTTTTCTGTGATAGGCTTGATATTATTGATCGGCGTATTATTTTGGAAAGAGATGTATGCAACTTCCCTCCCGGATTGAAAAATTATTTGCCAATTTGTTCCTTATTTTGATGAGCATCTTGCTGATGCTGGTCATTTCAGAACTTTTAATGAAGTTCTTATTTTTCCATCCCTATTACAATCTTCGTGCACCGAACATGTTAGATGGGCATGGGGCTGAGTTAAAAGTTGAACTTATCCCTGATAACCTTTATGAGATCCAGTCCAACCCTAAATTAGGCATCAATGCTCAAGGCTTCCGTGACCATGATTTTTCAATAGATAAACATGGAAAAAAGAGGATCGTTTTCTTAGGGGACTCTTTTACTATGGGTTTGAATGTCAAATCTGAGGAAACCATCCCAAAAATGTTGGAAAAACAATTACATGGCTATGAAGTTGATAACATGGGTGTCGTGGGTTTTGGCCCTGACCAGGAATTGAATGTTTTAGAAAAGTATGGCTTTAAACTTAAACCTGATTTGGTGATCGATGCCATCTGTGCCTTGAATGACAGCGGGGATATTTATAAAAACGGGCTTTACACCATCAACAACAACGGATCGCTCGAAGCAATCAGCATGAACCCTGTCAAATCCATTGTTTTTACTTCCTTTTCGTCCCTGATCAACCAGATCAATTTCATTAAGAACAGGGATCAAGTAATTGGGGAACTTGACCCGCTTTTATTTGATGACGGCTATGATCTGGCCTGGATCAAATATCATGATTCAAAAGAGGCTAATTTCAAATTTGCTTTAATGAACGCGCTTTTTCAAAGAATGAAGGAGGATATCAACGCCCGGAAGATAAATTTCCTGGCTGTCATTATCCCTTCTTACAATAATATGTGTGATGATGCGTTTTTTAAAGAAAACAATGTTGACCCATCGCTTTATTTTGCCAATGAAACCATTTATCAGCATATTCTTGAAAATGAAAACATTCCTAACATCAATTTAGTTCCTTACTTCCTACATTTAGACAAACCGCAACGCTGCAGTCTTTATGACGCGCCTAATGCGCATTTAAGCGCATTGGGTAATTTGTACACCGCCCAAATTATTGCCAGTTATATGGCCCAACAAAGCCAAAATTAGCTTTTCTTTTATCTCTCCAAAATCTACCCGAAGAACCCAGCAATTAAGAACCAATGATTCTTCGCACGGAAAAAGCGTAAAAGTTAGGTTAT
>CAZASA010000097.1:3286-7915 GCA_964487685.1 uncultured Planctomycetales bacterium | reverse complement strand
TGGTCCCTGGTCCCTTCTATTCTACTAATAATCACCGTCATTATTTACATGCAATTCTTTTCTTAATTTCCGTGATATATTCCTTATAACTATTATATCCGGGATCCAAAATGATCTTTGCGTCTGGATGTTCTTTTAAATATGCAAGATTATAAAATAAACTTTTATCCAAACTTTCACAGGCTGATGTCAGATCATTTAAATAATTAAACTGTTCTAAGGCGATCCTGAAATTTAAACTTGAAATCCTGTCATTCATATTATTTTTTATGGCTAAATCCAATGCTTTATTATAATATTCTATCCCTTTTTGATTCGCATTATCAGTTGTTATGTCCTTTTCTACATAACTTAATATTTTATGTCCTTTATTTGAGTCGCTATAGGCAACTGTTAGTAATTTCCCAAAATAGTAATATGCATCAACTAAACAAGGCTCATCATCTTTTTTGTTACAAAATACGATCACATCATTTATCAGTTTATCAGCAGCTAAGTAGCGGTGAACTTGTATTAAATAGTCTGCTTCTTTGAAATTCTCTTGGGGATTAGGATCAAAAAATCCAGCAAAAGACACCTGTGGCAAAAGAATTAAAATCAAAACCAAAACTATTTTCTGCATAAGAACCTCTCTTTTATTATCATATTCAAAAGAATAAGAAGGAAAAAAAGAAGGGGTCTGGAACCATTTTGGGGACAGGTTATTCTTAAGTTAAGGATACTTATATTTGTCCTATCACCACTTTGGTTCCTGGCCCCTTCTACCTACTACTTTTGCAACTGAATCTGAATAGTTTTAGTTGAACCTTGAAATTTAGCCTGTACATTGACTGTCTTGGTCATTGGCTGATATCCATTGATATTAATGGACAAAGTATATTTCTCAGAGAATTAAGGTGACACACAACTTAATTACTTTGACTTAGGGCCAGGTTTTTGTTTAATTAATACTCTTCCTGTTTTTTCTTCCAATATTTTCAAAAAAGTTTCAGTTCCTAAAGGACGACCCGTTCCAATGCTTTTTCTTAACTCCTTCACCTTTTCATCTTCCATGCTCAAATACTCAGACCAATCTTTAATTACATCCTGCAAATAACATCGCGATACCAACATATCCTTCTTCCCGGATACATGACTTCTTGCGCTAGACCAGGGATAATCCTCCGCCTTTTTAACCATTCCCGCTCTTACTGGATTACGTTCAACATATCTGACCCCTAAAATACTATATCCCTCATCCATTGGATAACTTGAAAACCTTCCCTGCCATAAATATCCTCTCCACCCATGATTTTCATTTATCGATTTTGTATACCACCAATTTGTTTTCGCAAAAGCTTGAAAACTGTCCGTCTTTTTGGGAACAGCAACCAAATGAACATGGTTATCCATTAAGCAGTAAGCCCAATATTCTAAACCATACAAATCACCTTGCTCTTTAAGTAATTGCAAATACAAAAGACGATCTGTGTCTTTAAAAAATACTTTCTGCCGACGATTCCCCCGCTGAACAATATGATGCGGACATCCAACAGCAACTACCCTTGCTATTCTTCCCATATACTTTTCTATTCATAGGGGGAATTATACTCATCTTGTTTGTTTTATTTAAACACCCAGAGGAAGTGTTGAATTAAGTTGTGTGTCACCATAATTTTTCACCATAATTTTTAGGAGTGGTTGAACAGCCGCAAGTCAATAATGCTGTAAAAATAACTAAAATTATTTTATTCATAAAACTTGTCGCCAATATCCTTACCAAAATCTTTTCGGCTGCACTCCTACAATCTTTATTTACCAAGTTGATACGCTTGGATATACCTAAATTCTTTAAATAGAAACGGGGCTTTTGATGGCGAAACATCATTTACTGAATTGCCAAAAGCATCGAACAGTTCATATAATTCTTGTCCTGGCTTTATTTCTACTTCTGTCATTATTGAACCATACGCAGTATTTCCTATGGAAAGCTGATAAATCCCTGGTGTTAAATATTGATAGCTATAACCCATAGGAGCTAAATTTACAAAAGGAACGCCATTGACTTTTACAGGCATATACGCTTCTTCTCCCAAGCCACCTTTGGCCCTAAACACATAGAGCGTTCCCATATCAGCTTTTGGCGGATTTAAAGCTTTTGAAAACATAGGGCCGTTAATTATTGGCGTCGCACAACCACTTAAAATAATCAAGGACAAGAAAGAGAAGAGCAGATTTTTAATCATATTAATTCCCTGAAGGTATAGTTGTGACGTTTAATTCTGGGTCAATGGTGACATCAAAAAGTTCTGGGAACCACTTATCTCCAACTACAAATATTCCAGTTCCTTTAGATTTTAATAAATAGGTGTGACCTGCTTGAACATCAATGTATTTTTTGTTTCTCATGTAATACGTTTCTAAAATATTTTGCCCTTGAATTTCAAAATATACCAAATGTCTTCCAGGTTGTAATGTAACGAATTTAGTATTTTTATAAATCCTCTGCTTATCACACCCAAGTATAAAAAATCCCATACGTTGTTGGATTCTTAATATAGCCACCTGGTCTCTTTGGGAAGCAGTTGTATCAATACTAATTGCTGAAGGCCCACTTGGAGCGCAACCAATGAAAACCAAACTAATTAAAGCAAATAAAAATATATTCCTCATAAAATAGTCTCCAACTATAAATGATTGAACAAACAATTATTTAGTTTTTAAATATGTAATATCCTTAGCTTGATTTTTGCTATCGAAAGTGATTTTGACGGCCACATCATGACCATTACAAATCGCCTCACTTGGTGTTCCTACGACTTCCCATAATCCTAAGCTAAAAACATCCGCAACACCATGCCCTAACATTCTCACTGTTTTATTTCCCATGCCATAGCCTTGCCTAAATTTAAAATAATCAACTTCATTCCCGTCTTTATCTTTTTCAGTAACCGCTGGAACCCCAAGATTTATTAAAACAGTGTCTCTATCTACGCCTACTTTTAGGAAACTTAAATCTTTATAATCTGGTTGATGGGCCGCCATAAAAACAGAACAGCCTGAAACAGAAAAACCAAGAATTATTAAAGAAATTGATAAAATTATTCTTCTCATGTCATCCTTTCAAAGTATTAAGTCTGGGGAACCGCTTTCTACAGGAACATTTCAAATATAACACAACTTCGAAATAAAGCAAATTATATTATTTGATGGAATAGCAATTTTATATGTCCAATTCACAATGGCACTATAAAATCAACGTCTTGGAAGTTTTTCCAAAAATTCCTGCCGTGAGATCTTTAAGCTTTGGCTGATCAGGTTCTGCGGCCAGGGGAAAAAGGCGGTGGGGATCTTGAAACGGGGCAATTGGGCCTGCAGGCATTGGATGATGTGGTCTTCTGTTAACGGATCGCCGGAAAATTTGATAAAAGCGATGGGCCTTTGGCCGAATTCCTTGTCTTCTTTGGGCACGACGATGGCTTCAACAATACCCTTTATGCTTAACAGGGCTTTTTCGATCTCTTCGGGATGGATATTTTCGCCGCCGGAAATGAACATGTTGTCGCGTCGGCCGGTCACGGAAAGACAGCCGTCTTTGTCTAGATGGCCGATGTCGCCTGTAGCAAACCAAAGGTTGTTCTTGTTTGGATTCCCGACAGAAGCATTCGGGAATGACATAGAAACAGTAGGCAAATGAATTTTGGTGCCGGTGACATAGCCTTTAAAAAGCACTTCGCCTTTGACAAGGATTTCGCCTTCAATGGATTCCCGCGTTCGCGGGAATGACATAGGAATTGGATTAATACATATTTGTCGATACGGCAATACTTTGACACAGGGCTGATTGGCTGTCACTACCTTCCCTGTCGCCACCTGGGAAGACATTTCGGTTAAACCATAGCTCAGATAAATATTCAAACCTAAACTTACCGATTGCTCAATAAGCGTTCTTGGGATGGCAGAACCTCCAAGCAATATGCATTTAAGAGAACGCAGGGTTGCGTGATTTTTCTCTTCAGCTAATAATCGCTGTAATTGCGTGCTGACAAGTGAAACATGCGTCACTTTTCCGCGTTCAATGGCCGTGATCAGATCCGCGTCTGTTGCCACTACTAATGCTGCCCCGGACAATAAACAACGCACCGTGATGGCGATACCTGAAATATGGCAAAGCGGCAAAGATAATAGCCAACGGTCAGAACTTACCAATGGGATCGTCTCTTGTGAACCCTTGGCACTGTAAAAATGATTGCCCCAGGTATGAACTGCGGCCTTGGCCTCACCGCTTGATCCTGAGGTGGCGATCACTGTGACTTCCTGCTCTAGGTCTAATTCTTTATAGTCCTCTGCCTCCATTTGTTGGCGGGCGTCAAAGCAAACAGCACGCTTGATGTCCTCACCGCGAAAGATACGCTTAGCACTGATCCTGGAAGCATACGAAGTAATGGTTTTATCGGGCCAACGGGGAGAAATAGGGGCGGCTACGGCCTTGATCTGCCACAGGGCCAATAATAAAATAATATACTCAACGCTGTTCTCATCCGTGATCGCGATCCGGTCAAGAGGCTTGATACCCATACCCTTTAATTGTTTTACGACACTGGACAAATAGACCAACAATTGCGGGTTTTTGATCTGACGGGTGCCCCA
>CAZASA010000097.1:0-3186 GCA_964487685.1 uncultured Planctomycetales bacterium | reverse complement strand
GTGCCTAAACCAGCGATCTGACCGCTAAAACAAGCTAAATTGGCCAACACCTTAAAGCCCACCGGTGATTCAAAGGCTGAACTGATAATGGCCTTGCGTTTTAACAGCTTGGCCTCCTCTATCCATTCTAAGGAAGAAATAAGCCCCAGGATCATGGGCTTAAGAATATAAGCCACAACCCCTTCTTGTTGGGACAACGGCAAAGAGCAACGCCCCGGCGCCCGGATACCACTTCTTACCACGGACAGGGTCTCATCTAAAGCGATACGCATCCGTGATTGCTGATAAAAAGTCTCCAACTGGGTGACATCAAAGATCGGTTCTTCAATAAAATCAATATTCAAATTTCCGGCTAATTGTGCAAAGATACACGCTTCTTTTAAACTCCAAACCCGATTACCGTCTAACCGCAAATATGATCCTTGGTCTAACAGCACACGAATGTCCTGGATTTTTTTAACATCAAGGGCGATGTTGCGGTCCCCTACTTTTAATTTGAACACCTTGACCCCTTGCTTTGCAAAACGCTTAAAATCAGCGATCACGTCCTGATGCGACCCTTGAAGCAAGACCGCGGACTGGACATCTTTTAATTGGCCGCCTAAAAATTCCGCCAGACTTTGGCCCGCGGCTTTTGAAGCCAACATTAAAATGGCCGATTCAACGGCAAAACGGACTGAAGAACAGACATATAATAACTGCGGCTCATGCCGCAACAAATTAAGCAGTTCTTCTTTGTCTCGAGGGACATTGAGCTCCATCAAAAAAGTGCGGATCTCTTTTAGATCACGCTCAACCCGCCGGGGAGTTTCAGGGCTAAGGCCCTCTAAAGGGGCAACTTCGCCTTGAGCACTTTGGCCATCGACCGTCTTTATTGTCAGATAATGACCTTTACGTTCCTGGATGGTATTACCCGCAAAGGTAAATGGATGAAGGAATGGGATCTTAAAAGGAGAAAAATCAACGTGATTGATGATTAACGGCTGCACATCACCCATCCTATTGAAAACAATGCACTGTAGATCAATAGAAGTCGGCCTGTATGCGCTAAGACCTTGTTAAGACCCGGGCCGTCAAGAAGCGTGAAAGCCCCTTTCACGCAAGGAATGGCGCAAAAACCGATCAATGAAGCGGCGGCTATGCCCTGATGATCATCAGTAATAAGGAAGACGGCAAAAGGTGTCAATGCCGCGGCCATGATACAAAAAAGATATTCGCTCATGGCAAAGGACCGGCCGAAGCGGACAGCCAGGGTAAGTTTTCCGGCCCGGCGATCAGTATCAATGTCCCGCAGATTATTGACGGCTAAAATGGCCATGGATAAAAAGCCCGGGGCCAAACCGGCCACGACAACCGCCCAATTGATCTCGAGGGCTTGGGTAAAATAGGTCCCTCCGACAGCTACAGGCCCAAAAAACACCAACACAAAAATATCTCCAAGCCCCAAATAGCCCAATGGCTTAGGACCTGCTGTATAGAGGATCCCTGAAACAATGGAAGCAACAGCAATGATCAGGATGCATGGTCCTGCACGATGGACCAGATATAAAGATGATAATGCGGCCAATAGAAAAAATAAAATTGATGCTGTCAAAACTGTCTGAGGCTTGATCAAGCCTGCTTGCGTCACACGGATCGGCCCTTGACGATCAGGTGTGTCTGCGCCTTTTTTAAAATCAAAATAATCATTGGCTAAATTAGTACCGATCTGGATACATACGGCCGCGGACAAAGCCATCAAGGCTGATGGCCCATGAAAAAGTCCATCACCATAAGCCATGGCTGTGCCAATGACGACCGGCGCAATCGCGGCAGGCAAGGTCTTGGGGCGGATGGCTAGGATCCAGGGATTCATCTTAAGGTCTCTTCGGAAATTTGGAAAAATCAGGTTTACGTTTTTCGACAAAAGCGTTGCGGCCTTCCTGGCCTTCTTGAGTCATGTAATATAATAGAGTGGCATTGCCGGCTAATTCCTGCAAACCGGCTTGACCGTCACAATCCGCGTTCATGGCTGACTTGATACAACGGATGGCCAACGGCGAATGCACCAGGATCTCTTTGCACCATTTTACAGTTTCTTCTTCTAATTTTTTATAGGGGACAACCGTATTGATCAATCCCATTTCAAGCGCTTCCTTGGCCTTATACTGACGGCAAAGATACCAGATCTCACGGGCTTTTTTCTGGCCTACGATGCGCGCCATATAGCTTGATCCAAAGCCACCGTCAAAAGAACCAACCTTAGGGCCGGTTTGACCAAAGATCGCATTGTCCGCCGCGATAGAAAGGTCGCAAACCATCTGAAGGATCTGCCCACCGCCAATGGCATAGCCTGCCACCATAGCGATCACGGGCTTTGGGCAGGTACGGATCTGACGTTGAAAATCCATGACATTCAACCTATTAGTGCCGTCCTTGTCCTTATAACCCGCATCCCCGCGTATCTTCTGGTCTCCACCGGAACAAAAAGCTTCCTTCCCCTCACCTGTCAGGATGATCACACCGATCTTTTCATCATCACGGGCATCATCAAGGGCGTTCATCATTTCCTTGACCGTCACGGGAGTGAAAGCATTACGCCTGTGAGGACGATTGATCGTTATCTTGGCAATGCCATCCATTTTATGATACAGGATATCTTCGTACTTTTTAGCTTCTTTCCAGAAAAATTTCAACATATAAACTCCCCTATCCCCTCTTTAAAATAAAGAGGGGAAAAATTCTTAATGAATAACAACTCTTGTATCTACAGACTGGCCCCTGTACCGCGGCAGAATATGTATATGCGCATGCATCACTATTTGTCCTGCGGCCTCACCGCAGTTGGCCACTATATTAAATCCATCCGGCTTATGTTCTTTTAAGATCATTTCTTTGGCTTTTTGGGTCAATTCAAAAACAGCCTTGATCTCTTCAGGGGTTGATTCAAAAATAGTTGTATGATGCCGTTTAGGGATAACAAGCATATGCCCTTTCGTGATAGGCTTGATATCATACAAGCAATAGGCAAGCTCATTTTCCAATACTTTAGGAAGATCTTTACAAAATATGCAGTCAGCCATATTTTTCCTCGATTTAAACTATAATTTATCTCTAAAATCTACCACAAATCGACTGTTTTTACCACTACTGCTGTATTGAAACCGTTGGACAATATAAGCCTAGTATTTTTCTCTGCCACCAGGG
>CAZASA010000096.1:0-7927 GCA_964487685.1 uncultured Planctomycetales bacterium | reverse complement strand
AATGGGTCGTCGTGACTGCAACTGTACCATCCGCCGGTTGCTGATAAACTGTCGTAGTTTGCGAAGGAGGATTGTCACGAACGTTTGTAGTGCGCGCAGAAAAACACCCTTGAAGGGAAATAAGCGAAGCGGCACAGATCATAATTTGTATGATTTTTATTGTCATATTGTTCTCCTTTTGAAGCCTTTTAAGGTCTGTGAAACTTAAGCCACTTTCCTGCCGCTGATTAGCTGAAAAATTACAACGACAACAGCAATAGCAAGAAGAAGGTGAATAAAACCGCCCATGGTGTAAGACGAAACCATCCCTAATAACCAAAGTGCAAGCAAAATAACCGCAATTGTATATAACATATTTCTCCTCCTAAGATTGATGGAACACTTTATGAACTTAGACCTACTTTGTTAACTTCTCTGCAACTTCATCTATTTGATTCTTGACATTACCACGAAACTCTTGCGCCTTACCCACGGCTTTTAGACGTTTATTATCAGTAAGATCCCCTACGGCCTGTTTAACACGTCCCTTTACTTTATCCATTTGACCATCCATATCGTTCTCCTGTATTAGATATTGAATACGTTATTAATTATCATATTTTAGGCAGGAGTCTCAAATGAATCAATTATACCGGGGTATAATAGGATCCAGCGACGGATAAGTCTTCCCGTTGTAGGCTTATTTACTTTAAATGCTGCTGCAGGTAATTGATGAGCTCTTGGGTCAAGGAAAGATCTGCGCGCATTTGGGCGGCGTCACGATTGGCGCCGGCAAAACAGACCAGGTCGCATTGTTCCAATAATGCCTTGATCTGGTTAATGTGAGTAGTATCCAAATTAGCTTTTTTTAGCCGTGTGATGATCTCCTCCACGCTTAAAGCAGCTGAATAATAATGCCATTTATTGGCCAGATAATCGCATAATGTTTTGGACAATAGCGCATAAAGCTCTTTCGTCTTTCCCTTTGATATATACTTCTCTGCTGGGGCCAAGGCCTGCCTTGCTTCTTTGACCGCCTTAAATCTACGGGCAAAAGCAGGGTCATTCTCAAGTTTCTCTTGAAAACGCCGCCAAATAAAAAATGATACCGCCGCAAGCAACAAGAAACCAAAGCCCGTCCAAAACCAAATTGACTTTAAAAGCACCGTTAAATATTCCTGGATTTTTTTAAAGATCTTCCGCCAAGAAAATTGATTTGTTGGTGTAATCAAAGGAGCAGTATTCAAATTAGAAAATCCCACCGCTTTAAATTCCTGGTCTGGGTTAGGCGCCGATACCTGGATGCTAAAAGGCCCCTGGGTGATCGTCTTATAAGTACTGGTTGACGTATCAAAATAAGAAAAATGCAAAGCCGGCACTTCCTTAATGTCCGTACTTGTCGGAATGATCACTTCTTCCAATGTTTTTTCATCTCCCTTGGCCTTGATCTGCGGGCTATACGTCTTAAATCCCGAAGCTTGAAAAACAGGCATCTGTAAATTCTTGTAATTCCCATTTCCGGTGACGTCCATTTTTAATGTGATCGGGTCCCCGGCCTTGACTTTTAAAGGAGACACGCTGGCTTGAAAATCAAAAGAATTCCCAACAGCCCCTGAAAAATCAGCCGGGCGGCCATCGCTTGGAAGCGCTGCCACATGAAGTTCGATCGGCTGAGAAGTCACCGTCATGGGGCGCACGGCATAAGAATCAAAAAAATTGCTAAAAATATCCCCTCCGAAAGGATTATTGGCCTGGTTAAAAGGACTTGCCTGACTGGTCTTGTAAAGGACATTGAATTGGATCTGCGCCGGTCCAAGGGTCAGGTCACCCAAACGGCTGGGATAAACCCTGGTCTTGAATTCAGCCGTGTCATAACTGACCCCGTTTAAGACTTGAGTCCCCTGAAGGGGTTTGTCATAATCGTCAACTAAAAAACCCTGCTTGTCAAATTGAGGATATTGGATTTCGCGGATAGGAACGCCGTTGATCAAAAGTTTGATCGATAGCGGGATCTGTTCGTTCTGATAGACATTTGTGTTATCGACCGTTGCTATAAGCTGGACCTTATCTTTGATACTCTCATTACCCGGCGCTTGATCTTGACCAGTTACTTGACTGGAAGTTTGGGATTGCGCCTGGGCCGAGCTTTGAAAAACTTCGATATCAATGGGTTTTGTCGAGTAGGTCTGCCCGTTGATGGTCGCGCTAATGGGCGGGACCTGGAATTTTCCGACCTTATTGGGAAATAAATTATAAATGAAGGAGCGTTCGCTATGCGATTCTGAATTGCCGTTGACGTTGACAAATGAAACGCTAGTCGAAGGCCCCAGGTATTTGGCGGAAAATCCGTCGATCACCGGCAAGCTGACAGGATCTAAATTATCATTGACCCCGGTGAAGGTCAGCGTCAGCTGAATGACCTCATCCAAAGAAATATTATTTGAATTGACCGTGGCCTCAAAAGTCACCGGATCAGCCCTTAATATCCCGGCTGAAGCTAACAGCATAAAGAAACACAAGACAACTTGTTTCATTTTACCAATCCTTTAATACTGGTCTATTGTCAATTTTCTTAGGCATATAATTTAACAATTTCTTAGGTTCTTCATTTTCTTGATAATCTTCTAAAAGATCCTCCGCTTGCTTACGGTCAACTTGCTTTTGATTCTCTACAGATTGAGCTTGAGCACTCTGCTGATTTTGTTTCTTTCGGTCTTGAGGCTTCCCCTCTTGAGCCTCTTTAGCCTGTTGCTCCTGTTGTTTTTGCTGCTGTTGCTGATTAGCTTGCTTTTGCTGCCCTTCCTGGCCTTGTTCCTTTTGTTGCTTCTGCTGGTTTTGCTTATCCTGCTTCTGGTCTTTCTGATTTTGTTGCTGCTGTTGTTTTTGCTGTTGCTCTTGTTTTTTCTGCTTTAAACGTTCAATTTCTTTTTTTACAAAATCCTGATTATAAAGCGCGTCCTTGTCCTTAGGATCTAGCCCTAAGCTTTGTCCATAATGTTCTGTAGCATCTTGAAGCGACTTAATAGCCTGGTCCACATTTGTTTTTTCATTTTGAATGCCTGACTTATAAAGAACATTACCTAAATTATACTCTGCCCGTGGTTTTATTTTAATATTTTTATCCTGGGCCGCTTGTTCTAAATAACCCATGGCCTTGGCATAATCCCCTTTTTTATATAAAGCCGTGCCCAGATCATATTTGACGACCGATGATTGCTCGTCCTGGGCAAAAGCTTTTTGATACAGGCTAAGCGAATCATCGATCTTGCCCTGCTTATACAGATCATTGGCCTTATTGACCTCGCCGGCGACTGATGCCCATCCCATTGACGGTATCAAAAGAGCAAAGATCAAAAGGACTATTAAAATAAAATCTTTAAACATTTCTTTTCCTGTTTAAAAAAATAAGCTCAGCTAATAGCAACACAAAAGCCACGGTCAGCGGCCATTGGAAACGTTCATCATAGACCCTGGCCATTTTTTCCTGGGAATCATGTTTTTTTAATTTTGCCAATTGCTGGTCGTACAAATAATCCAGACCAAAATGCGTTGCCCCGCTGCGAATATAAGCGCCGCCGGTTATATAGGCGATCTGCTGTAATAAGGTCTCATTTAAATGGGACTTGACCACATTGCCATTGGCGTCTTTAAGGAACTGAAGTTGTCCGTCAGCATCAGTCACCTGGATCAGATCACCGGCCTCGGTGCCGACCCCGACCGTATAGATGCGCACTCCCTTTTGACTGGCTCGGCGGGCCGCGTCCAGGGCATTACCTTCATTATCTTCCCCGTCTGTCACTAAGACCACTGCCTTGTCGGAATCAGGTCTTCCTTGATAGGCTTTGATACTTTCATCAATAGCCTGTGAAATATCCGTGCCGCCCCGCGGGATGGAATCCGTGCCCAGATCATCCAGGCTTAGCAAGAACCCATTATAATCATAGGTAAGCGGGCACATCACCATCGCGTCCCCCGCAAAAGCGATCAGGCCTATATGGTCTGCCCCGTCTAATTTCATGACCAGGTCCTTGATCGCCAATTTTGTCCTTTCCATGCGTGAAGGCAAAACATCCTGGGTCAGCATGCTCTTGGAGACATCGATGGCAACCATGATATCCAGACCATGTCGTTTGACCGGCCGCTCGGTATATCCCCATTGCGGGCGGCTTAAAGCAACGACCATAAAAAAGAACGCCGCCATGATCAAAACGGCTTTTAATCTATATTGTTTTTTGCTAAATCCCTGGGCCACCTCATAGAGCAAATGCTCCTGGACAAAACGCGCCGTGACCTTGCATCGGTTGAGATAAAACCAATGTAATCCCGCGGCTATAACGGGCAGCAGCCACAACAAATACCATGCTGAAGGGTTGGCGAATTTCATGGGACCTTTAAAAATACCGTGTTGGTTAAAATGATCTCCAAAACCAATAAAATAAGGGCCGGTATCACCCCATAGGTAAATAACGGCGCGTATTGCTTATATCCTTTTTCCTCGATCTTGGTTTTTTCAAGCCGATCTATCCGGGCATAGATATGGCGCAGGGATTCAGTGTCCGCGGCACGGAAATATTCCCCACCTGTCATGTCCGCGATTTTCTTAAGAGTATCCTCATCCAGATCGAACTGGGCTTGCTCATAATGTTTATTGCCAAATTCATCCGTGACCGGAAAAGGCACGATCCCTGTTGTCCCGGCACCGATCGTATAGATCTTTACACCCAGGGCCTGGGCTGTTTTGGCGGCGGTCAAAGGATCGATCTTCCCTGAATTATTGACCCCGTCGGTTAACAAAACAATGATCTTGGTTTTGGCATTACTTTTCTTTAAACGTAATAATGAGGTCGCGATCCCTGAGCCGATGGCTGTTGCATCCTGTATCAGACCGATTCGGATCTGATGCAAATTTTCCAATAACCATTGATGGTCTGTGGTCAAGGGGCATACCGTATAGGCCTGGGAGCCAAAGACGATCAGGGCCAGCCGGTCGTCATTGCGTTTTTTGATAAAATTCTCAACCGTGTTTTTAATGATATCTAACCGGCTGATCCTTTGCCCGTTGATCACATAATCTTCGGCAGACATGCTTCCGGAAACATCCAGGGCCAGGACAATATCAATCCCTTCACTGGATAATTTGGATTCCCCTATAAGACGTTTAGGCCCTGCCAAGGCCACGATCAATAAAACCAGGACAAGGGCCCTTACGACCCATGGCACAAAGCTCCAACGCGCCCGCCAGCTTGTGCCTAATTGACGTAAAATGGACAAAGAGGAAAAACGAAATGACGTACTTTCCCGATGGTGATGTTCATACCAAAGCACGCCCAGCAAAAGCGGTATCAAAAGTAACACTAAGGGTGTTTTAAACTCGAGTATCAATATTCCCTGATCTTTCAACGGCGTTAGGTTTAGTTTCGTCGATTAGTTCACGGGCGCAGTCAAAGTTCTTCATCGCCTCCGTTAGTGTCGGGGCATATTTCGCGAATTTGACCATGTCGCATGAATTTAAAAATTCCCTTAAAGCCGTGTTTTGGGCCGTATTTAAAATGCCGCTGGTCCCTAAATAATTCAAAAACTCTTCGGTGGTCATATGGGGCGCGTGGACATCAAAACGGTCTTCCATATAATGGCGTGTGATATCAGACACGCCGGTAAAAAATTCTTTAAATAGTCCCTTATCCAATAAATTTTTCCCGCGCAAAGCTTCCAGCCGTTGATAAGCTTTTTCCCAAGCCGGCACTTGAGGGACCTGCGGCACAACTGGCGCATGCGGTGATTTTTTATATCGGAGCAAGAAATAAATCCCTGCGGCGATCAGGATCAAGGCCAACAAAAACCAAAGGATCCACCAAAAATCAGGCAAATAAAGAGGAGGCTTTACATCTTTGATATCATTCATAAGTTTTTACCTTGCCAAACGATGACGTCTTTTGGAAAAAAAGCTTACTAAGGCATTGGCGTAAGGGATATCTGTTGAAATATCAATATGGTCAATGCCGACAGAATCAAACAATCGATCGCGTTCTTTAATACGTCCCATCGCCTTAGCATGATATTCCCGGCGTATGGCCTCATTGGACGTATCAATGATCATTTTGGCCCCTGATTCAGCGTCCATCAATTCAACCAGGCCGCTGGATGGCAAGTTGATCTCCCGGGGATCTGTAAGTGTGATGGCGATCAGATCATGATGCTGATTGGCAATGTCGATCGACTTGCGTATTTGAGTATTGTCAGAACCGGGATTTAAAAAATCCGAAATTACAAATACCGTGGCCCTGCGGTGCAGGACCTTGTTGAGGTATTCCAGCACCTTGGGCAGACTAGTACTTTTGGCCTTTGGCTTAAAAAATAAGATCTCGCGGATGACTCTCAGCACATGGCTTTTCCCTTTCTTGGGCGGAATATAAAGCTCCGGCTCATCAGTGAACATCAAGAGGCCCACCTTGTCATGATTGCGAATGGCCGCAAATGCCAGTACCGCGGCGATTTCCGCCGCCAATTTATTCTTCATCTGCCCTCTTGAGGCAAAATGCACGGAAGCAGAGGTATCGACTAAGATCATAACCGTCAGTTCCCGCTCTTCGACATATTTTTTGATGTGAGGAAATCCCGTGCGCGCCGTGACGTTCCAATCAATACTGCGGATATCATCCCCCGGCTGATATTCCCGCACCTCATCAAACTCCATCCCCCGTCCTTTAAACACACTATGATAAGCTCCCGCGAACACATCCGTCACCAGACGGTTAGTCGTAATATCGATCCGCAATATTTTCTCAAGTATCTCTTTAGGTATCACCATTAATCTCCGTGAAAGGGATAAATTTGTTCTTTTCGCACGCACGTCGAGACGAAGAACTATTATGTATTCGGCACGGGATATTTTCGCCGTCCGCTACGGTTTATGGCAAAAATGTTCTAAAGTATCCTTAGTATATTTGGAACATTTTTGCCATAAAGCCTTGCGGACTTTTGGCGAAAAATCCCTGAATGTGCCGAATACATAATAGTTCTTCATCTCTTGACGCATGCTTAGAAGGAATAAATTTGTTCTTTGAGCGACAGTGTCATTTTTTAGGTAAAAATTTTATCTTGTAAGGGAATCCTGAGGCTTTTGGGCCGAAGGATGGCTGAACTGTCCGAGCCTTGAAGTTCCAGAGAACTTCAAGGCGAGTTGTTCAGCCACCGCGACAAGATAAGAATTTTACCGTTAAGAAAAATGACGTCCTGGCGCGAAAAGAACAAATTTATTCCTTCATACAATGCTACGGCACTTCGACTTCATCTAATATGCGTTTGACCAGATCCTCCGGTGTTTTGCCCTCAGCTTCTGCTTCATAACTAGGAATAACGCGATGACGCAGGACATCCATGCCGATGCTCTTGACATCCTGGGGTGTGACAAATCCCCTTCCCTGGATAAATGCATGCGCCTTGGCCGCCAGCGCTAAATAAATCGTTCCTCGTGGGCTTACGCCATATAGGATCAATCCTTTAAGGTCATTGAGCTTATATTGCTCCGGGTACCGGGTGGCTTGCACGATCTGGACAATATAATCTTCGATCTTTTCATCCATATAGATCTCATCCACCACTGAACGTAGGCGGATAATATCCTGCGGGGACGTCACCGGCTGAACGGCAAATGATTGATGGGTATGCGCCATGCGCTTAAGGATCTTTAATTCTTCGTCCTTACTAGGATAGGTGATCTTGACCTTGAGCATAAAACGATCCACCTGGGCTTCAGGCAAGGGATAGGTCCCTTCTTGCTCAATAGGATTCTGGGTGGCCAAAACCAAAAAAGGGTCGTCCAATTTTAAAGTCTCTTCACCGATAGTTACCTGACGTTCTTGCATGGCCTCAAGAAGTGCGCTTTGCACCTTGGCCGGCGCACGGTTGATCTCATCAGCCAGGATAATGTTGGCAAAGATCGGCCAAG
>CAZASA010000095.1:0-8114 GCA_964487685.1 uncultured Planctomycetales bacterium | reverse complement strand
CCGGCAGGGACGGGAATGAAAGAATATAATCAAGTAGAAATGGTAAAATATGCCAACGATATCACAGTTAATCAGACACCGCAGACTGCTGAAAATAAAGCGTAGCAAGTCTCCGGCATTGACATCATGCCCGCAGCGCCGGGGTGTATGCTTGCAAGTCAAGACAATGACGCCCAAGAAACCAAATTCGGCGTTGCGCAAGATCGCCCGTGTGCGTTTGTCCAACAAGGTCGAAGTCACCTCATATATTCCGGGTGAAGGCCATAACCTGCAGGAGCACTCGATCGTGCTGGTCCGCGGCGGCCGTGTCAAAGACCTGCCGGGCGTGCGTTATCACATTGTGCGTGGTACACTTGATACTTCAGGTGTTGCAGACCGTAAAAAATCCCGCTCCAAGTACGGAGCCAAGCGAGCTAAAGCCAAGTAAACCTTCCTAACACCCGGTGTTAGGATGGTCATTAAGGAATTGACATGAGAAGACGAAGAGCAGAAAAAAGAAAAGTCATAGGCGATCCTAAATATAACAGCGATTTGGTTTCGCGTTTCATTTCCATTTTGATGGTGGATGGCAAGAAAACCATTGCTGAGAATATCATTTATAACGCCTTGGATATATTGAAGGAAAAGACCCAGGAAGAATCTTCCGTTAAAGCATTGACCAAGGCCGTTGATAATGTACGTCCGCGCCTGGAAGTCAAGAGCCGCCGGGTTGGTGGCGCCACCTATCAGGTGCCGACCGATGTTATCCCGGCACGCGGTATGTCTTTGGCCATGCGCTGGATCCGTGATTACGCCCGCAACAAGAAGGGCAAGCCCATGGAGATCAAGTTAGCTGAAGAATTAGTATCTGCGTATAAGTCCGAAGGTCCTGCCATAAAAAAGCGTGATGAAACCCATAAGATGGCCGAGGCCAACCGTGCCTTCAGTCATTTGAGATGGTAAAATAATATGGCATCCGCTACCTCCAACCAAGTTCCTTTACCTATGTTCCGTAATATCGGGATCATCGCCCATATCGACGCGGGTAAGACCACGACGACTGAGCGTATCTTGTATTACACGGGTGAGATCCATAAGATGGGCGATATCGATGATGGTAATACCACCATGGACTGGATGCCCCAGGAACAGGAACGCGGGATCACTATTACATCAGCGGCCATCACCTCCTTTTGGCGTGACCATCGCATCAATATCATTGATACTCCCGGCCACGTGGACTTTACTATCGAGGTCGAGCGTTCCCTGAAGGTATTGGACGGCGCTGTGATTGTTCTTTGTGCTTGTTCCGGTGTCCAGCCTCAGACCGAGACTGTTTACCGCCAGGCAGATAAATATAATGTTCCCCGCATTGCCTTTATCAATAAGATCGACCGTTTGGGTGCTGATTTTGACCGTGTCATCGGTGAGATGCATGATCGTTTTGGCGCTAACGCTGCCGGTATTGTGTACAACGATGGGGCAGAGGATAATTTCAAGGGATTGGTCGACGTCATCAATGAGCAATATATCAAGTACAATGACGCCGACGGCATGGATTTTGAACGCCTCCCTCTCCCGGAAGAATTTAAAGAAAAGACCGCGAATTACCGTCATATTTTAATTGAACGTTTGGCTGAAGTTGACGATGAGATGGCGGACATGTATTTACACGGCAAGGACCCCAGCAAGGACCAGCTGATGAAGGCCATTCGCCGTACCGTCATTGCCTGTAAATTTGTGCCTGTTTTAACCGGCGCCTCCAAGAGAAACCGGGGCGTCCAAATGCTGCTGGATGCTGTTGTTGATTTTCTACCTTCACCGTTAGATATTCCCCCCAAGAGAGGTTACAATCCCGATAATAAAGAAGAAGTGATCATCCGTAAAGCCGATGATAACGAGCCTGCGATGGCGCTGGTCTTCAAGATCGCTTCTGATAAATATGTCGGCAAGATATTTTTTACACGCATCTATTCCGGCAGGTTTTTGCCCGGGCAGACCTATTTGAATTCATCTAACGGCAAAGAAGAAAAAGTTTCCAAGATGGTTGTCATGCATTCTAACAAGCAGGAAATTGTTACCTCTGCCTCGACCGGTGAAATTGTCGCCTTTGTAGGTCTTAAAGAAAGCAAATCAGGGGACACCCTTTGCGCTCCGGATATGCCGGTGGTGATGGAAGGTTTAAAGCCGCCCGAAGCCGTTGTTTCCCTGGCCATTGAACCAAAGACAAAGGCTGACCAGGACAAGATGGGCATGGTATTGCGTAAATTTTTGGATGAAGATCCTTCCTTGCGTGTAAAATTTGATCCAGAAACCTCCCAGACTATTATCTCGGGGATGGGTGAATTGCATTTGGAAATTATCGTGGACCGCATGAAACGTGAAAATAATCTGGATGCGAACGTAGGCCGTCCTGAAGTTGCTTACAAGGAAGCGATCACTAAAAAAGTCATAGGTATTCCTGGTGAATATGTTTCTCAAAGTGGCGGCCGCGGTAAATTCGGTAAGGTGGTCATTGATGTTGAGCCGGGTGAACCTGGTACTGGTTATGTCTTCGTCGACAAAATCAAGGGCGGTGCTATTCCTCGCGAATTTATCAAGCCTTGTAAAGAAGGCATTGAAATTGGCGCGCAAAATGGTATACTTGCCGGATATCCAGTGACGGATTTTATCGCCACCTTGGTGGATGGTAAATACCATGATGTGGACTCTGATGAATTATCCTTCCAATTAGCGGCAAAACGTGCTATAAAAGAAGCTTTCCGTAGGGCCGGTTCTGTGTTTATGGAGCCGATCATGAAGTTAGAGGTAGAAGTTTCTGATGATCACTGGGGAAATGTCACCGGGGATCTGATGAAACGACGCGCACAGATCAAGGAAACAGGCAACAGGGGCAAGCTTAAGACCGCTCTCGTCGATGTTCCCTTGGCTGAAATGTTTGGCTACGCGAATGCGCTGCGGTCCCTCACGCAGGGACGCGCATCATTCTCTATGGAACCTTCGTTTTACGCGCAGGTTCCAAACAGCATTGCCGAGAAAATAATCGGCTCCCGTCAGGATTTCGTTGCTAAAGTTAGCTAACGCTTAAAATTCTGAACTTCTATATAGGGAACATATATAATCTTTTGGGAAAGTAACGATGGGTCCCCGCATCCATTAGACGGGGACAGGGAAATTTTTAATCAGGCAGTTTTAAACGGAGGGTCAGACAATGGCAAAAGAAAAATTTAATCGTAATAAACCACACTTGAACATCGGGACCATCGGTCACGTTGATCATGGTAAAACGACTTTGTCCGCGGCTATTGCCACGGTGTTGAGTAATAAAGGTTTGGCCCAGGCCCGTGCCTATGATTCTATCGATAATGCTCCGGAAGAAAAAGAGCGTGGTGTTACCATCAATATCTCACATTTGGAATATGAAACTGAAACACGCCATTATGCTCACATTGACTGTCCGGGCCACGCGGATTATATCAAGAACATGATCACCGGTGCCGCCCAGATGGATGGGGCTATCCTGGTCGTTTCCGCGACTGATGGTCCTATGCCGCAAACCCGCGAGCATATCCTTTTGGCCCGTCAGGTGAATGTTCCCCGCATCGTTGTTTTCATGAACAAGTGCGATCAGGTCCAGGACAAAGAATTATTGGAATTAGTCGAGATGGAAGTCCGCGACCTTTTAACTAAATATAAATTTGACGGCGACAATACCCCCATCATCAAGGGAAGCGCTTTGGATGCCTTGAACAATCCTAAGGATTTTGAAGGCAAAGCCAAGCCGATCCTTGATCTGATGAAAGCCGTTGATGAGTTTATTCCTGTCCCAGTGCGTGAATTGGACAAACCTTTCTCCATGGCCGTGGAAGACGTGTTTTCCATCTCAGGCCGCGGGACGGTTGCCACCGGACGTATTGAACGCGGACGTGTGAAGGTCGGCGAAGAAGTTGAAGTTGTTGGTTTACGCCCGGCCGTATCCAAAACAGTTGTCACCGGTGTTGAAATGTTCCGTAAGGAATTGGATGAAGGTCAAGCCGGCGATAACGTTGGGTTGCTTTTACGCGGTGCTGACAAGGACAATATGGAGCGCGGCATGGTTTTGGCCGTTCCTGGTTCCATCAAGCCCCATACCAAATTCAAAGCCTCGGTCTACATTTTGACCAAGGAAGAAGGCGGACGTCATACCCCATTTTTCAAGGGTTATCGTCCGCAATTTTATTTCCGGACCACTGACGTGACCGGGACAGCCGAGTTACCGGCGGGTACAGAGATGTGCATGCCTGGCGATAACGTTATATTGGAAGTTGAGCTTATCACACCTGTGGCCATGGAGAAGGAATTACGCTTCGCCATCCGCGAAGGCGGGCATACCGTGGGTGCAGGTGTTATTACAGAGATCATTAAATAAAGGTTACCATGCAAAAAATCCGTATAAAACTTAAAGCATTCGACCATCGCCTGATCGACCAAAGCACTCAGGAGATCGTGGATACAGCCATCCGCACCGGCGCCCAGATATTCGGGCCAGTGCCGCTACCCACGAAGAAAGAGCTGTATACGGTCCTTCGTTCACCGGTGATCGATAAAAAGTCTCGTGAACAATTTCAATTAGCGACGCATAAGCGCCTGATTGATTTGGTCAACCCAACGTCCAAGACAGTGGAAGCCTTGCGCAAATTAAATTTGCCGGCAGGGGTGGATGTGGAGATCAAACAATAAATTGACATATGGACCTCCTCAACACCCGGTGTTAGGAAGGATAACCCTTCCTAACACCGGGTGTTAGGGTGGTCAAGGAAGGACAAATAGATGATCCGCGGCATTATGGGTAAAAAAATAGGCATGACACAGATCTTTGATACGGAAGGCAATATCACGCCTGTCACCGTTGTCGAAGCGGGTCCATGCACGATACTTGGTTTGAAGGATGCTGGGATGACTTCCACGAAGCATGGCGGGATCGCCAAATCTGCTGGCGGAAAGGTCGTCTTAGGTTATGAAGCGGTCAAAGAGACCCGTTTAAAGAACCCTATATTAGGATTTTTCAAGAAGATCGGGCAAACACCTTTGAAGCATATCAAGGAGTTTGAATCCGCCGATAATAAGGATTATAAGATCGGCGACCAGCTTAAAGCTGATCTTTTTAAAGCCGGGGATTTCGTGGATGTCACAGGCACATCCATCGGTAAAGGTTTTCAGGGTGGTATGGTCCGCTGGAATTGGAATGGCGGTCCTGCAGCCCACGGTTCCATGCATCACCGCCGTGTCGGTTCCATCGGTTCCAGTTCAGACCCATCGCGCGTTTACAAGGGCCAGCATATGCCCGGGCACATGGGGATGGATACGGTGACCGTGCAGAGTTTGCGTGTCATGCGTGTCGATGCCGATCAAAATTTGATCCTTGTTAAAGGGGCTGTTCCGGGCCACAAGAACGGTTTTGTGGTCATCAATAGATCGAAGAAGAGGGCCTTCCGTTCCTTGGAAGAGAAGAAAGAAGTCGTATCATCAGTCAAGAAAAACCCAATGAAACAGAGCAAGGCAGCTGCCGGTAAAACTTCGTCAGCTAAGAAATAGAGAGATAGTATGCCAGAACTTAAAGTTGTTGATATAAAAGGTAAAAAAGAAACAAGCGTTGAGCTTCCCAAAGAGAAATTCGGCGTGCATGTGCACGACGCGGTGATCCATCAGGCCGTGGTCATGTACAATGCCAATCAGCGTCAAGGGACGGTTTCAACCAAGACCCGTAATGAAGTCTCCGGCGGCGGTAAAAAACCGTGGGCCCAAAAAGGGACAGGACGCGCCCGTCAGGGATCGACCCGTTCCCCGCTATGGAAAAAAGGCGGTATCTGCTTCGGTCCCAAACCCCGTGATTTCGGGTATAGTGTGTCTAGAAAGACGCGTATTGCCGCCTTGCGTGAAAGTTTGAATGCCAAGTTCCTGAGCGACAGTTTATGGTGTGTCGATAACCTGGAAGTGCCATCGGGCAAGACCAAGGATTTCGAGGCCATTCTCAAGGAACTGAAGGTCATGGGCCGTACCCTGGCTGTGTTGGACGGCACCAACGAGAAAACCCTGCTTGCCTCACGCAATATCGCGCGCTTGTCGCTGGTGCGGGCCCAGGACGCCAACGCGTCGGACATCATGAGCAATAAGAATGTGCTGGTGACCAAGGAAGCATTAAAAACTTTATTAAAGAGAATTGAATAATAGCCTTAAGGATGAACGCAATGATCACTTGTTACGATATAGTCAAAGCCATGGTACGGTCTGAAAAGGGCACTACCCTGGAAAAAGAACGCAAATACCTCTTTCGTGTGGCAACAGTGGCCACCAAGGTCGATGTCAAGCGCGCGGTCGAAGAGATATATAAGGTAAAGGTCGATACTGTTAATACCGTCAATGTGCCGGGAAAATTAAAGCGCGTCCGTGCGCGTGCCGGTTACACAACGGGCTGGAAAAAAGCCATCGTCTCTCTTAAAGAGGGACAGAAGATCGAAGGGTAGATAAATGGGCATTAAACGTTTTAGACCATATACAAACGGTGTACGTCACGCGGCGTTGCCGGATTTTAGCGAACTGACCAAGGGCAAGCCTGAAAAATCCTTGCTTGAACCTTTAAAGAGTTCCGGTGGACGCAATTCCTATGGACGCATCACCTCACGTCATCGTGGTGCCGGGCATAAGCGCATGTACCGTGTCATTGATTTCAAGAGAACGCGTATTGATGATCCCGCCGAAGTTCTAGGCATTGAATATGACCCTAACCGCACCTGCCGTATCGCCTTGATCCAATACAAAAGTGACAAAACAAAATCATACATTTTAGCTCCTGTAGACCTTAGGGTCGGCCATGTGATCGTAAGCACCAATAATGCCGACGTTGATATGCTGCCGGGCAATTGCCTGCCGCTGCGCAAGATCCCTCTCGGTTGCGGGGTACACAATATTGAATTAAAGCCGGGTAACGGCGGACAGTTAGCGCGTTCCGCCGGGACATCTGCCCAGCTGATCGCCAAAGAAGGCAATATCGCGCACCTGCGCCTGCCGTCAAGCGAGGTCCGCAAGGTATCCATCGATTGCCGTGCTACGGTGGGACAATTAAGCAATGTGGAAAATGAGACTGTTTCGATCGGTAAAGCCGGACGCAGCCGTTGGTTAGGCCGTCGTCCGCAATCACGCGGTGTTGTCATGAACCCGGTCGATCACCCACACGGTGGTGGTGAAGGCAAGGCGCCTCAAGGTAATCCTCATCCAGTGACGCCATGGGGTAAACCGACAAAGGGTTATAAGACCCGTAGTCGCCGTAAATATTCCAATCAAATGATCGTCAGAAGAAGGACAAAGTAAAATGGGACGTTCCGTTAAAAAAGGTGCATATGTTGAGGAATCTTTAACACGCAGGTTCGATAAAGTCGTGGCTTCAGGCCAGCGCCAGCCGATCAAGACATGGTCTCGCCGTTCCACGATCATCCCTAATTTTGTCGGCTATACGTTTGCCGTCCATGATGGGCGTAAACATATACCGGTGTTCGTGACGGAAAACATGGTGGGTATGAAATTAGGCGATTTTGTCGCCACCCGTACCTTTAAAGCGCATGGCGGTGTCAAGGCCAAGAAGGCTATGCAGAAGAAGTAAGGATAAAAATATATGATAGCAATTGCTAAAGCTAAATATTTAAGAGTTTCGTCGATGAAGATGCGCCAGGTCTGTGACGCCATCCGCGGCAAGGATGTACCGACCTCCTTGGCGATGCTGGCCCAGATCAACAAAGGTTCCAGCGCCCTGGTCAAGAAAGTGCTTGATTCCGCGGTGAGCAATGCCAAGCAAAAGGGATTAAGCGAGAACCAGCTGTTCATCAAAGCCATCACGGCCAATCACGGCGGTGCCTGGAAACGTTTTCGTGCGGCCTCATTCGGCAGGGCCACCCCGATCTTGCGTCGGACAACGCATTTAACTGTGGAATTAGACGTAAAAACCAAATAGGAGAAACACTGTGGGTCAAAAAGTTCATCCGTTAGCCTTAAGACTTGGATACACTAAAAATTGGCGCAGCCTTTGGTTCGCCCAGCGTCGTGAATATTCTGATAATATCAAACAGGACTTTAAGATCCGTGCCTATATCCGTGAAAAATTT
>CAZASA010000094.1:0-8560 GCA_964487685.1 uncultured Planctomycetales bacterium | reverse complement strand
GGCTGATAAATGTTTCCAATACGAATATTCTAATTACTAAAATTAAATATTTGAATCGTTTTAAATGGGCTTCAAAAAAGCCATTGAATATATTTTATCTATGTGTCTAAAATGTATCAATTGTACTGAGGTATAATATGCAATTCTTCCCAGCAATCTGAGTCCTGGCCCTTTGAATTCTCTATAAATTGATTTTCCTTCTCTTGCTTACAGCTTATCAAGTATCTGATATAAAACCCCTCCCGCAATATCAACTTCGGGAAGCATATATTTGCGGGCAGAGATCGTTATTTCAGTCTTATTCTCTGCGCTCTTTTTAAGTAAAAGCCCTACAGAAGATCCATTGATATTGGCTTTGATCACTCCGTTTGACGCATCCTGTTGGGTGACTGTTCCCATTGTCTTTACTACCTCAAGGCTAATGGCATAGGTATGTTCAAAACCGTCATCGATGGTTTGCCGCACGTTATCTTTGCTTATAAATGTTGCTACAACCGCAACTGGCAGTACCGCTACCCCTGCGAAGATCGCAACCCCATAGATCTCAGCGTCTCTTATCGCGGCGGCTTTCATTGGTTGGGAAAGTACCAGTAAAGCCAATTGTTGGGCGGTGGGAATACTCTTATAGCTTTGCTGTCTGTTAACGTTGTAGACCCGCACAGCAGGTACTGCGCCAATCGTGTAGTCCTTATAAACGATCTGTCCTATCTTCAAGTTGAGCAGATCAATTTGCATGGGAGCAGGAGGTGAAGACTTTGATGGATGCACTATTTTTAATGAATCCACATTAAGCTTTCCTTCTTTGTTTTTGACAAGGACCATCTGTTTTAATTCGATATCCATCAGGCGCAAGTGAGGTTTTTTTGAAAAAAGGCTCGCACGATCATAGATGACGTTTATTTTAGGGCAAGACACAAGCATGCCTTCCGGGAAGCCGCTGGGGTTATATATTTTAAATCCGGTGATGTGAATAGTTGAGGTAAGAATATTCATTGAGAAACTATCCATATGTATTGGCGCACCTACGATGCCCGAAGAAATGTTTGTTACTACGGATTTGATGATCAAATTCTTAAAAATGATGATAGACACCAGAGACACTACCACTACACCTGACACAATAAGAAATTTTTTCATAAATTCCAGCCTTTATTTTTTAAAACTCGTTTAACTTCAAGCCAATTATCTAAATCAGACACGCCTTTTTCTGATGGTCTTATTTTAGGTTGGAAGAAAAAATGAATCAATTGTACCAGGGTATTACAAGCTCTTTTCTTCAACCAGGGTGCGAAAGTTTCTTAAGCTGTAAAAAGGAACATCGATAACCAACTGATTAGCGATAAATGGAGGAATAAAGCCTCCAGGAATGCTAAATTGTTGAAAATATATTTCTGTTTGTCCATCACGCAAGGGGATAAAGTACCATGACGCGTTTAAATGGATCACCCGAACGACGCCCTTCTTTCGAGGAAGCCAGTCAGGCAATGATGTCAGGGTATATCTAATTTCTCCTGTTACAGGATCTTCCATTTTTATACGCCCAAAAAAAGCATCCCTGGCAGAAATGGGCCAAGGCAGCTTAGCCATAAAATAATAAACCCTTCCAAGGCCATCTGACTGTGCGACGAGATCTGACCGATCTCCATGATAAAACCATAAAGACACCTTTTCGTCATTCTCAAATAAAACAATGACCTTGCCAATCGGCACATCGACAACAATGTTGGCTTTATACTCTAAAAAGGCTGAACCGCTGACTTTACGGGCATAAACATGAATGCCTTCCTGGTCTTTTTTTAAGATCCACGGATATTCTTCAACTTGTACCTTGTGTTCTTGGGTGTTTGTGATCTGTTGATACCGTGGTGCAAAGTTTTGATCAGCATACGACAAGAAAGAATGACCTGCGGCTAAAGTTATTATAAAAAATAAGCTTCTTCGCCATCTTTTTGTATTCATTGGCATGGTGACTTCATTAATAATTTAAAAATATAGTTTCCCTGACCGGATTATTTTCTCATACTTTCTCGCCGATTCCCGAATTGTCCGTTCCTGCGTTTTATAATTTACCGCGATCAAACCAAAACGTGAGCTAAACCCTTCAACCCATTCATAATTATCCAACAACGACCAGTAGAGATACCCGATCACAGGCGCTCCCTCTTTCATCGCCTTGGCCGTTGCATTAAGATGTTCAACAATGAACCTGGCACGTTCGGAATCATCGTTTGTCGCAATCCCGTTTTCTGAGACTAAAAGAGGTAATTTGTACCGTGAAAAATCTTTGAGGAGCGTATACAATCCTTTAGGGTAGATTTCCCATGAAAGGGCATTATCTTCACCGTGCTTGTGCTTTCCTGCGGTTTCCTTGCATGGCTGACCCAAAATTTCTGGGAATCCAAACCCGTTATTTCGAACGAAATCCCGAGTGTAATAATTAAGGCCGATAAAATCCAAAGTTTTCGCTCTGGGCAAATGAATATTAAAAACTCCAATACAATAAGCCCTTCCCCTGACCAAAGCCTGGACAAATAAATGATTAAACATCCAATGCCTGAAACGTGCCGCGATCCGGTCCCTTAAAGTAGTGTCCGAACAAGCCCTGAATATGAGCACATTTTGCGCGATCCCGACCATGGGTTCTTTCCAATCCCTTTGAATATACACTTCTTTGATCTTCTCATAGGCCAAGACATGCCCCAGGAGTAAATTCTTAAAGACTTTAACTGCTTTTTTAGGTGATTTTTCTTGCGGCGGCCACTCTCCTACAAGATACCCTTTGTACACGTACACGCTGGGCTCATTTAATGTCATCCAATAATGGACATGGTGGCCTAAAGTTTGTGTAACTTTTTCGGCGTATCGAGCGAAAAGGAGCGGCGTCTTATCAGAATACCAGCCACCCTGGCGCGCCAACCATAAAGGAAGCGTAAAATGATTGAGCGTAACAATAGGTTCGATACCTTTTGATCTAAGTGAGGAGATGACCTGCGCGTAATGATCTAAAGCCTTGGTGTCCCATTGTCCTTCTTGGGGTTCAATGCGGCTCCATTCAATGGAGAAACGCAGAGCTGTGTGGCCTAACTCTTGGGCAAGTTTAAAATCTGCTTCAAAACGGTTCCACTCATCATCTGCGAGGCCCGAACGCTCTTTAGCGGCGAGTGTTTGTTCCCACTCCCACCAATCATTATTGGTATTGTTTCCCTCGACCTGATGGGCGGAAGTGGCTGATCCCCACAAAAAACCCTGGGGAAATGTGAATTCATGAGGGATGACTTCTATGATCTTTTTATGCGTACTTGCACAACCACCCGCCATCAAAAAAAAAAAATAAAGATTACTTTACGCATTCATCCATTATTTCATCCCTTTTGACCACATTCCAGAATGCCGCTTACTCCCCGCTTTGTCGAGCTTCGGATAGTCCTATGGCGATGGCCTGTTTTTTATTTTTTACAATTTTGGCGCTGTTACCACTTTTTAATTGGCCATGTTTAAATTTATGCATGGCTTTTTCGACAATTTTCTGGAATTTCGGGCTCTCTTTGGTCATTCTTTTAAGCAATCAGCCTCAATAGGCGCTATTGGTGGTTTGATCATTGTTACTGGTTCGAGCAACTTCATTAACAACATTAGTTTCATTCTTTCTGTCGTATCCGTAATCTCCACTACCGCCGTTATTTCCATTATTCATATCACTTGAAACAGAAGACGAACTTCCTGCGGACGAATCTGTATTTTTAGGGTCAGTTTGTGCAAAGCAAATACTCGCCACACTTGTTCCTAAGATCAAAAACGTAAGAATTGGAATTCTCATAAACCTCTCTTGATCTTGTCTTAACTGCCAGGCACTTTGCTCAGCATTAAGGTGATCGGGGTAAAAAAAAGAACAAAATAAAAGTAAAATCGGAATTAATACTCTCATTTATGCGCTTTATATTCTTGGATTAATTCTTTCGACTCGCATTACTTGCAACGCTCAAAAAATTATTTACATTATCTTCCCCCGCAAATGCCGTTGCGATATCCCCCGCTGTCATCTTTTCTTCTTGCCTGTATACTTCTCCGGTTAAGGTCACGATTTCACCTTCAACGGTAATCTCAATATTATCAACAACCAGTGATAATGACATTTCTCTGCCTAGAGCGTCCTGAATATCTCCGGACAAGTCATCATCTGAACCAGTTGTATTTAACCTGAGATTATTCTTGAGGACCCCTAACGCCTTTGCATCTTCTAAATCCTGCTCATTTACTTTTTCCATTATTGACTCTCCTTGCTGGATCCTGCTTGCCCTGCTTTAGGCGCTGGCCGCCATATTAGTCGTGAGGCGATTTAAGCGCCCGTAAATGATTTTTGTATTTGGCTTACAATACTCGCCGTATTTTATTTTTAACAACTGTTTTTATGATATCCCAACGGTCCTTTTCTCCACGTATCATGGCTTCGGCAAAATGCCAGGCTTGATCTGAACTGACATGCCCAGGCATAGGCGCTTCATAGGGATCAATTTGAGCCTCAATGACTGCGGGCCCAAGCGTTTCAAGCGCCTGATGGATGATCGCCTCAGCTTTTGCCGAATCATCAAGAGTAAAACCAGCAACCCCACACGAACGCGCGTAAGCCGCAAAATCAATGGGATGAAGTTCCAATCCATATTCAGGGTTTCCTTCGAAAGCGATTTGCTCCCACTTGATCATGCCAAACGTGTTGTTCTTAAAAATGACGATCTTGACAGGAAGCTGGTATTTGGCGATAGTAGCCAGTTCGCACATCAGCATCGAAAAACCCCCGTCCCCGCACAAACATATGACCTGCCGCCCAGGATTAGCCATCGCCGCCCCTACGGCATACGGCAAACCATTAGCCATGCTGGAAAAATTGCCTGAAGCAGAAAATTGCATCCCTTCCCGGATCGAAATATGGCGTGCCGCCCATGTGGTCACGATGCCGGTATCCGTACAAATAATGCAATTCTTATCTATCTGAGAGCTTAGTTGATACGCTACCACCTGCGGTTTAAGGGGCTTATCCTTGCATGTTCCTTCCACCCGTAAAAATTCATTCCACTTTTTCATGCGTACTTGGGAATTTGCCAAAAAACCAGATTCATTGTTTTGCACCAATAATTCAAGTAAAGCCCGTAATGTTTCCCTGCTATCTCCGGTCAAGCCCACTTCCACCATATTGCGCAGGCCAATACGGGCCGAGTCAATATCGATTTGCACTGTTCTGACATTTTGTTTGGGATAAAATTCCAAATACGGAAAACTTGTTCCCACCATGATCAAAGTATCGCATTCCTGCATGGCATCTTGTGAAGGTGAGGTCCCCAGAAGTCCGATACCTCCTGTGGTATACGGGTTATCATCCGGGATTACGGCTTTCCCCAGAAGTGCCTTAATGACAACCCCTTGGGTTTTTGCCGCCAGTCCCAAAATTTCCTCGCGGGCTTCTAACGCCCCGCGACCGGCTAGAATGACTATTTTCCTGCCCTTATTGATAATATCCGCAGCTGCAGTCAATTCATCCATCGAAGGCACAGGCCTGGACATCTTGTAAATATTAGCGCTATGAGGGATATTGGCAGAAGAACGCTGTCCGTCCATTTCCCATTCCTGAATATCTTTGGGGATGTTAATATGAACGACTGTGCGCTGGCTTAAAGCAGTTTTAATTGCTTCATCAACAACATTATAAACATGCGAAGGCCCCATGATCCGCTCGTTGTAAGCCGCCACATCTATAAATAATTTATCAAGGTCAAGATCCTGCTTATAATGTGTGCCGATCAGATCACTGAAGGTATGACCGGTAATGGCCAGGACAGGCTGGCCGTCAAATTTTGCATCATATAGCCCATTGAGCAAATGTACGCCGCCCGGACCGGAGGTGGCCAAACAAACTCCCAGTCGTCCAGAGAATTTAGCATACGCGCATGCCGCAAAAGCAGCGGCTTCTTCATGACGCACCTGTATCAGTCTTATCTTCTTTTCATTAAGGCGTAGTACTTCATAAATACCGTTGATGCCATCTCCGGGAAGACTGAAGATCGTATCCACATCCCATTGCATCAGGCGTTCAATCAATAATTCCGCTACCGAATTTTTCGACATAAATTCTCCTAAATCCGCTTAACTTCCTTCACATGAGGCCACTATTTACGGGTCCCAAGTTCACGATCAAACCCCTCAATTCCCTCCGTTGTATCTTTAATAAATTTAAACCTCTCAACATTACTGTTTGCCGTGTTTTCTTCCTCAACTTGTTCAGTAACAAACCACTGCAACATGATCTCGGTCGCGTGATCACCTTCATTCTTTGCCAAATCGACAAGATCATTGATCAAAACACTTACCTTTAACTCTTGCGTGTACGCCGCTTCAAAGACTGATAAAAAAGATTTCCCATATGTTTGGGGCGCCTCAATGGCCGTCAAAACAACTTTTTCGCCTCTGGAAATGATATATTCATATAATTTCATCGCATGCTTGAATTCCTCATTCGATTGGATTTTATACCACCCGGAAAATCCAGACATGTGATGGGATTCAAAATAGGCAGCCATGGATAAATAGGAATAAAAAGCATTGAATTCCACATTTATCTGTTTGTTAAGTGCTTTTTGCATCTTTGGTTTTAACATCATATCTTTCTCCTAATTACCTGTTTTATTGAACTCTTGCGCCAATATATTCTTCACCCTTAAGAAATGATAGAAGATCGGCATTGAGTTGTTCCTTGTGCGTATCGGTAAGGCCGTGTGGCGCGTCTTTATATACTTTCAGGATCGAATTCCTGACAATTTTCGAGGAAGCCTCCCCTGCGGCAGCGATCGGTACGATCTGGTCATCGTCACCGTGAATAATAAGAGTCGGAATATCAAACCTCTTAAGGTCCTCGGTAAAATCTGTCTCGGAGAACGCTTTGATACAATCGAATGTGTTCTTGTGGCCAGCATGCATCCCCTGGTGCCAGAAAGAGTCGATCATGCCTTGTGAAATTCTTGCACTGGGCCGATTGAAGCCAAAAAACGGACCGCTGGCGAGATTTTTGTAAAATTTGGAACGATCAGCAATTGATTCCGCGCGGATACCATCGAACACTTCAAGCGACAGACCAGCTGGATTGGCAGCGGTCTTTAGCATCAACGGCGGTACTGCCGAAACTAGCACTGCTTTGCTTATACGATTTGTGCCATGACGACCTATGTAACGAGCCACTTCACCACCTCCAGCGGAAAAGCCTACCAGGACGGCACCCTTGAGATCTAACGTATTGATCAAGGATGCTAAATCATCAGCATAGGTGTTCATATCGTTGCCATGCCATGACTGATCTGATCGCCCGTGTCCGCGACGGTCATGAGCGATGCATCGATACCCATTGGACGCTAAGAATAACATTTGAGCTTCCCAGCTATCCGAACTCAAAGGCCATCCATGACTGAATACAACAGGTTGACCAGAACCCCAATCCTTGTAATAAATTTGCGTGCCGTCTTTAGTGAGAACTTTGCCCATATTCTGGTTTTCTGATCTTTTATCAATGTTCCTGGATTGATTGGTATTTTAGTTAAACCACTTTCCGTCCGCTGACGAGTTGCATAATGACAACAATAACGGCAATAACAAGCAGAAGGTGTATAAGCCCACCCATGGTGTACGACGAAACCATCCCTAATAACCAAAGTGCTAACAAAATAACTGCAATGGTGTATAACATATCTCTCCTCCTTAAATACTACAACCGACGAATTTAGATTAGTTGAACTTCAACGGTTGTATTTTAGGCAGAAGGCGTAAATCAATCAATTGTACCGAGGTATAACAAGACGATAGAAAATCAGCTAAAGTCTTGTGTTTAACTTATCCAAACCGGTCAATGCGGGGACTGGACTCTCATCGCCGCTTTCGTTGATATATGAGGCATCTACCAATTTCTTGTCGATAAGCACTTGAATACTTTGTTTAAACGTATGCATTTGCTCGCGCATTCCTGTTTCCATATCGGAAATAAAAAGATCAGAAGCATGCAAACGAACCGCCTCATGCAGCCAGGAAAGCAATCCACACTCGTTTAGCTGATTTAAATTAAATTTTACCTTGAGTTGGGCCGCGGATAATATTAAGGGGACATCAAATTTTACACTGACCTTTTCCGTTAACAGTGCGGTCAATCTATTCGAGCGATCTTCTTCTATGATTGGATTGGCCATGATCTGATCCTCTGTAAAAAAGCCTTGGTTCAATTATTGACACCAAGGCTTTTTTACTTGAGACTATCTGCTCTCTTTACATATTTGTTCAAATTTTTCTTTTAACTGTTCTTTAAACTGCCCTACAGCTTGCATGGATTTCCATTTGGCCTCCATGGCTTCAATGACTGCGGTGGCTTCTTTCTCTAATTTAGAGCCCCATGCTTTCTGGATCTTTGCTTTGAGGATATCGACCTGTACAGACTTCTTGGCCTCATGGAACGAACACATCCACATGTGTATGGGACACGCGCAATCACTCCCACAACCACAGGGGCATTTGCTTTCACATTGACCTTGGG
>CAZASA010000093.1:0-8563 GCA_964487685.1 uncultured Planctomycetales bacterium | reverse complement strand
CCAACCTACATCGGGGTCATCGAACGGGGAGAACAATCAGCAACCCTGGACACGGTGGAAAAACTGGCAAGGGCCCTGCACATCAAAGAAAAAGACTTTTTTTACTTTTCCTCACAGCAGGAAGACATGATCAAAGAAGAGATCCTCGCCCGCCTGGCTGGACAAAACAGCAAGAAACTTCAAAAAGTGCTGGATATCCTCAAAGCCCTGGACAGAGAATAATTTTATCAATTGCCGGTACGGAATTGTGTTTCATAAAGCCTGCGGTATAAAGGGCAGGAAAACAATAGGTCATCATGTTTACCGATCCCCACCATTTTCCCATGCTCCAGCACTACGATCTTATCCGCTTTCATGATGGTAGACAAACGGTGGGCAATGGCAATGACCGTACGTCCCAGCATCAGCTTATCCAGCGCTTCCTGCACATATTTTTCAGACTCCGAGTCTAACTGAGAAGTGGCTTCATCCAAAATCAGGATCGGCGGGTTCTTTAAGATGGCCCGAGCAATGGTCAATCGCTGCTTCTCCCCGCCCGAAAGCCTGAAACCCCTGTCGCCAACGATAGTGTCATACCCCTTAGGCATTTTTTCAATGAATTTATCAGCAAATGCCATCTGGGCCACCTCTTGGACTTGGTCCATGGTCACATCAAAGGTACCATAGGCAATATTATTCTTGACCGAATCATTAAAAAGGATCGCTTCCTGGGTCACAATACCCACCTGGCCGCGTAAAGATTTAAACGTGGTGTCCTTGACATCCACCCCATCAAAAGTGATACGGCCGCCAGTTACATCATAAAATCGCGGGATCAAATTGACCAGGGTCGTTTTCCCGGAACCCGTTGGGCCCACGATCGCGACCAACTCCCCTTTTTTGATGGTTAAATTGATATCTTGCAAAACATTCCCTGAACTCGCCTCATATTGAAAGCTTACCCCTTCAATAGTAATATTATCCTTCATAGCCTCTATTTGTAGAGCATCTTCTTTTTCAACCACCGTGGGCTTTGTATCCAGTACATCATAAATACGTATATTGGCAGCCAATGCTTGCTGGATGATCGTTTGCACATTGGCCATGCGCTTGATGGGACGTATAACTTGGAGGATCGAAGCAAAAAATAGCATGAATACACCGAAAGATAAATGGCCTTTTAAAACTTCCTTGCCCAAGATGAGGACTATGGCCACCCCGCATATGGCCCCTACGATCTCGGTGATAGGCCCCATCAGGATCAAATTCCTGATGGTTTTCATGCGTAACTTGTAATAATCATGGTTCTGTTGACGGAAGCGCTGGATCTCGTACTTTTCCGTACCAAAAGCCTTCAAGATGCGTACCCCTGATATTGTCTCCATCAAATGCGAATTGATATCAGCCATTTTTTCCTGGGTATTTTTGGCGATCTTGCGTAATTTCTTGCTGATCAATACCATCGGCCAGCCAATGCAAGGGAACATTAAAAATACGATCAAGGTGCCTTTAGTATTGATGGTAAAAGAAATTACCATAAATACCAGGATCAAAAAAGGCTGCTTAAAAAGATCGGTCACCGCATAAGAAATTGCATTCTCGATAGTTCCCACATCATTGGTGATCCTGGAAACCAGTTCCCCCACCCGCTTGCGGCTGAAGTAATCCAGGGACAGCGTCTGGATACGTTCGAAAAGTTTACAGCGCACATCGCGCATGACAGCCTGGGCAATATCGTTCATCAGATAATCCGACCAGAACAACACCACCTGCTTGATGCCAAAAAGCACCACAAATCCCAAAGGAACGGCCCAGAACAAAGTATGGATATCCGTACTGTTGAGCTTATTGACGATATTGGATAAAAAGACAGGGACTTTATTAGGGACAATGATGGGCTTATTCGTAAAGATACGGTCGATGACCGGCAGGATGAAAGACAATTGCACGCCTTCAAACAACGAGGATAGAATAATAAAAACAATGGCCAATCCAAAACGGGATAGATGGCCTTTAAGAAACTGCAACATTTTAAAATAATTTGACATGTTTGCTCTGACTTGATAATAAGAACTCGTAATTTAGCATGGTGTTTGACATTTGTCGAGGGCTTTGTTATTGTTTATAGCATGACTAAATTAAATATAGCCCTGATCGGGTGCGGGTTTTTGGGCCAACGCCATTTAAAGACCCTCAATGCCCTAAAAAATAAAGCCAATATCGTAGCCATTTGCGACCATAACCAAGACCTTGTTAAAAACCTTGGCCGGCAATACCATGTGCCCTTTGTCCAGGATTACCATGATATCAAAGGCCGTCTCGATGCCGTCAGCGTATGCACACCTACCAGTTCCCATGCCCAGATCGCATCCTATTTCCTTAATAAAGGCGTCCATACCTTTGTCGAAAAACCCATTACTTTTAATTTGCAGGAAGCTGATGAGCTTATAGACCTCGCGGCCAAAAAAAATCTTAAGCTTCAAGTCGGCCATGTGGAGCGATTTAACAGTGCCTTTACCACCATTGAGCCCATCGTCCAAAACCCCTTATTCATCGAGTGCCACCGGCTAAATTTATTCCCCAACCGTTCCCTGGATATCGGGGTCGTCATGGACCTGATGATCCATGACATTGATATTATCCTGGGATTGGTCAAATCCCCCTTAAAAGATATCCAGGCCGTAGGGATCAATGTGTTAACGGACAAGGAAGACATTGCCAATGCCCGATTGACCTTTGCCAATGGCTGTGTTTGCAATGTTACAGCCAGCCGAATCTCGCCGGAGGTCACGCGTAAGATCCGTATCTTCACAAAAAACGCCTATATCTCGCTGGATTATGCCAAACAGGAAGCCAATATCTACAGCAAGGATGAGCAAGGCATCCATAAGCGCAATATCCCTATCGAAAAAGAAGAACCCCTCAAAAAAGAGCTCGAGCATTTTTGCGACTGTGTCCTGGCAGACCAGCGTCCCAAAGTCTCAGGCATTGAAGGCCGTGAAGCCCTGAAAGTGGCCATGGAGATCACCCAAAAAATATGGGAACACCGTCAAAGCATGTTATGATCGTTGCTGGAGAGGCTTCAGGAGATATGCGTGCCGCAGGCCTCGCCCGAGCTTTAAAAAGCCTTGCCCCTGACCTGCGACTGACCGGTATCGGCGGTGAGTACATGCGCCAGGCCGGGGTTGAATGTTTTACGGATATTACTGAACTTGCGGTGATCGGCATTGCCGAGGTCATTAAAAACCTGGGCCGCATCAAAAAAGTTTTCGATCAAACCTTACAACAGATCGACACCACCCATCCCGATGCCGTCATCCTTGTCGACTATCCCGGTTTTAACCTGCGCCTGGCACAAGAAATCAAAAAAAGAAATCTATGTCATTCCAAGAATCAAATTTGTCATTCCCGCGAAAGCGGGAATCCAATAAAAATTATTTACTACATCTCTCCCCAAGTCTGGGCCTGGCGGGAAAACAGGGTCAAGAAGATCAAGAAACTGGTTGACCGCATGATCGTATTATTCCCATTTGAGCAGGAGATCTACACCAAATACGGCATGAAGGTTGATTATGTCGGGCATCCCTTGGTCGATGAGATCGTCGTTGACAAAGGACAGACCGAAGTTTTAAAAAGCTTAGGGCTATCCGCCTCCAGGGTCACCATTGGCCTTATGCCCGGTTCCCGAGCCAAAGAAGTCGATCGCCATCTTAAACCGATGATCGAAGCGTGCCAAAAAATGTTTGATCAAAATAAAGACATGCAATTTATCCTGATCAAAGCCTCTTCCATCCCGATAAAGCTCATCAACGATCAACTATTTGGCTTTAAACATTTACCGCTAAAGATTTATGAAGGCCCGATTTATAACGGCATTAATGCGATGGATGCGGCCATGGTGGCTTCCGGCACAGCGACGCTCGAAACTGCCCTGCTTAAAAAACCCATGGTCATCATTTATAAAACTTCCTGGCTGACCTATTATCTGGCCAAATCCCTGATCAAGATCCCTTGTATCGGTTTAGTGAATATTGTCGCGGGTAAGAAAATTGCTGAAGAATTGATCCAAAACGAGGCCAATGCCCTGAATATCGCCAACGCCCTGTCCTCTGCCTTGCACAATCAGCAAGCTATCGAAGAATTAGCTGCTGTAAAAAATTCCCTGGGCCTTCCCGGCGCCAGTTACAGGGCTGCAAAGATCGTATTAAGCGAGATCGGAACGATCGATTCGATCTGAAATTCCAACCCATCAAAACCTTCACGCTGGATACGCTCAAGCATGGCCGGATCGAACTGCATCTGCACTCCCTGACCTTCCCTGGAAACAATTATTTTCTCCTTGGTACGGGTCAGATCAATACCGCCTTCATGCGTCATCGCCGGGCTGGGCCTGGATTTAGGAACAAAATTTAATTGCAATTCACCATCATAGTTAGGCCCGTAATTCATCGTGATCTTAAAGCCGGGAAGCATTTTTCTCAAGGGTCCCAACAATCTTTCTTCGTCAGTTACGGTAAGTCCCCATAATTGAACAAATACAGAGCCTTTCTTTGTGCCATCTACGATGACCATATGCACAGGTATGTTTCTAAACCTAATTTTAAGCGCCCTCTCAACCTTTGAAACCGCCATCGCTGCATTAGGCTCAGCTTGTCCTGTTGAAGGTCCAGATGGAAAAAATCTTGAATATAATTTTTCCGAACCCTGTCTAATGTTTGTATTGGGATGCTTCATTCCATGCCTCAATAAATATACCTCCAATTGCCCCAAAAATTCCCCTTGAGGATGAAAATCCTCCGTTTCCTTATTAAAGATCCTTAAAATAGTTTCCTGTAATGTATCCGCGACATTTCTTTGTGCCAGTATTTCGATTAAGGCATCAAATGCCAGGTAGGTGCTCAAGGTATAGCAGATATTTTCTTCAACAAAAAAACTTTGTTCTTCGCGATTTAAGATCCTTTCTGTCAAAAGGTCAACTACCTCTTCTCTTTGGTCGTGATTAAGGGCCCCACGGATTTTGCGCAATATCAATACCGTAGAAACCCTTGCATTGGTCATTTCCTGCCCATTTGCTGATACTAATTCTAATAAAGCATTAAAGTCCTGCGCTGACAAAGGTCGGTATCTATATAATTCTCTTCCAATTTCATTAATAGCACGGATCCTGGTCTTTTCAGGCTGATTGAAAGCTGTCCTAAGCCCGGACCAAATCTGCTCAGAGTTATCTCCAAAAATCCTTCGTACAGCTATCTTGATATCCGATATTTTCTTAGTTAAACGAACATGAGTAGGCGATATGACCCTCATAAGTTTTTGCGGATCATTTATTAATGTAGTATAGATCTTCACCCAGTTAGGCATGCTCTTGAACCCCTCGATGGCGATGATATCATTGGGAGCATTTACGCCTTGGTCCAAGAATTCCTGAGCCCGAGAAGAAAACATCGCCGCATTGCGTGGGGATTTAGGGACAAAATTTAACTGTAATTCACCATCATGGTTAGGCCCATCATTCATAGTGATCTTAAAACCCGGAAGCTTTTCCCGCAAGGGCCCCAGAAACCTATCCTCGTCAGTAACGGTAAGCCCCCATAATTGAACAAATACAGACCCTTTCTTTTCACCATCTACGATGACCATCTGCACAGGGACATTTTTGAACCTAATTTTAAGCGCCCTCTCAACCTTTGAAACCGCCATCGCCGCATTACTCCATTTACCTTTAAAATCACCACGCATCAGTATTGAACCAGTACTTATATATCTTGATGGGTTAGATGAAATTGAAGATTCAATTAATACAGGGACCGGGAATTCACCCGGTTTTTCAGAAGGCAACCATTGAAGGTCAAAATTCCCGCGAATATTTTCATCCAAACTGATCCCTGCCTGGCGTAACCGTGACACCATGAGCTTAAAGTCCGCCTCAATCAATGTATACGCATAGGCCTCAAATGCCTCCCATCGCTTGGGATCTATTTGGTTAGCTATTAATACAGCCCTATACATATCAGGGCCATTCAAAACCTCTGCCTTTGATCGTCCTGAGAAATTAGCAAAATAGCTTGAACTACCTACCCGCGTAGATTGTTCCCAACCATTATTATGGTACGGGTCCTCAGGAGTAGGTTCAAAATATCCGGTTGAAGTATTCCCCCTGAATGTAAGCCTGCTTTCATAACTTTTACCATAATATTTAAACGTATTAAATACCGATTCCATGCCTCCGGTATCATAAACCTCGTTATCTAAAGTGACCATTTTCCATAAACCATCAAGGATATCTGCCGCATCTACCTTGGAGGCATCCAGATCAAATTGCATGATATCTTCCCCTTCAGTAAATCTAGGCTGTATCCCTAATTTACTAAAGTAACTTATAACCGGCGCCTGATACTCATTGGGGGCTTGGCCTGATGTGGTATAGGAGAAAGTAATGACTAAATTCCGGCCCTGGCCTTTTTCAATATAAAAGATTTTCTCCCCCAGCGCACTTCTGTTTGGTTTAAAAATAACGGGTAAACTTATATGACCATCAACGATCCGATGGGCTACATCTTTAAAATCGCTAAGGTCCACCGTGTCAGTCAATTCTTGGGAATATGAACCATCTTTCGCTCCAATTGGTAGTTGTAAAAAACGGTCTTGGTCCCTCTTGAAGATCATAAACCACTCCGGTTGTCTGATCGTCCCCCCTTTAAGCAACTGGCGCATGCCCCATTTACTATTAAGAAATTTTAAAACATCCATCACCTTGATCGGTTTATCGCCAACTGCAGAAGCACTGTCTTCCATCGCGGCATCAGTTGATGTGGCCATGGCAAAGCTTGACGGAGCGAACCATTTGACTTCCACCTCATTATCAGTTGTAAATACATTGTCCTTCAATTTTAAATTAAATACCCCGTTCCAAGGCTGCCTGGGACCGGTTGTGTTTTGGATCTCGATCTCAAAAGGGAGTTCTCTAACCCTAATAGGTCCATTCTGAACACCCGTCCTGATCGGCCAGGTTTGCAAAGGTTTCCCGGGAGTGGCATAGATAGCTTCTCTTTTACTGTATTTAAAAATATTTTTGCCGTTGGCATCAAATCCGAAACGATACGTCTGCCCGTTTAAAGTAAATTCGATAAAACGGACAAATTTTGCATTATTGATGACTGGGGACAATCTGTCTAATTTTTGACTCCTGGGAATGTCCGAAGATGCCATCGCCGCCGAGGAACGTCCGCCTTCACGGGCAGGATTAACGGTGATTGTCTCTTTGACAAAAGCTTTCCCTTCAAATCTGTCCTCTTTGGGCGGCATCAAAAATTCGCTAAAATTCTTCGAAACCCCCCTCAAATCTATATGAACACCGCCGGAAAAGTATTTCCTTGGTATTGTTTGGCCATTGGTATCATTAAGATCATTCTTGATATAATTAAACACCCCCTTCTTATACGCCTTTAAATACCGTTGGAAAATTTCTTCATTCGCTTTAGGGTCATCTTGATTGATACCTACCTTGACTTTTGATTTGTTGGCGTAAACCTGGTTGAGGATAGCACCTTTAAGCGCTGTCTTATACCAGGAGGCCAGGATCATGGAATAAAAGATCTGGCGCAACGGAGCGAAATTCTTGCCCTGATTGACTTCCTTTTCAATGGCCGGCAAAATGATCTGACGGACAATTTGAGAGCCTAGGGAGTTAATCGATTGTAGGGGCGGACCTTGTGTCCGCCCGATGTTACGGGCTCGGAGACCAAGCTCGGCCCCTACAGTCGTATTTTTCATTAACGATAAATAATCTTCTTCTAACATGACTTTCAAATGAGCACCTACGACATAGGCGGTTTGGCCCTGCTCGAACACGTCCGCCTTGTCCGCCACGATCCAAACTTTATTAAAGGTGTTAACAGGAATTTGTGTTGTGCCGTAACGCACGCGGGCCTTGGCATAGACATCGTCCCAAAATGTTTTTCCTAAATGTTTTTCAGGATAGATCAGCGAAGCCGTCAATTGCTTGAGGATGTAGTCCTCAGCCAGCATGTCCCGGCCCATTTCTGTCTCGCCTAAATTAGGGGCGATGATACGTTCTTTTTCATAGGGGGATAAATTGACCCAAAGGTCTTTTTCCGGCACGGTCATGGCAGCCAAGAAATATTTAATTAATTTAATCGATTCCTCTCGTAGGGGCGGCTTCATAACCCGCCCGTCTTTGTGACCGTCCCCTAAATCCACGATAAAATCAAACAGGAATGGATTTTCAGGATGGACTGTAAGGCCTTTGATCAAAACCGGCTCAAAAGAAGGGCTTAAATCGACCATTGTCCCGGGCACAGGCAAGGCAATCGCCCCACCGCCTTCTGGCGGGGCAGGTTGCGCGTAAAGGGCGTAACTGCCTATCTCGCTTGTTGTTAAAAAACACCCTAATGTGATTATAACGATCAATTTCCTCATTTGAGAAGAGTGTAACATTTGTATAGAAATTCTGCCAGTTGTGAAGGGACGAATGGGGGGAATTATATGAGGGAATTATAAATCTAGGCGTTTTATCTACCTACCTTGTGTTATAAAAACACAAGGCAAGGTAGAAAGAAGAGGT
>CAZASA010000092.1:0-8588 GCA_964487685.1 uncultured Planctomycetales bacterium | reverse complement strand
GTGGTGTCAGTGCGAAAAAATCCATCATTTTGTCACATGGTTCTTAGTCGTTGGCTTAACCCCTCTGATTGGCACTACTTACATATAAATGTTACACTTTATCTGTGATGAAAAAATTTATATCTATATCCCTTATAGTATCTTTTTTTATTACAGGCCAGATGGGCCCATTGCCCTTAGTTTGTACTTCTGTGTACGCCTTTGAAGGAACAGGGAATATTGCCCAAGATTTCCGTTTACCTGCACCGGGTGTCCGGGTCGGCTTAAGTCCGGAATTCAACCCCGCGATCCTAAAAGGCATCAAGGTCCATCCTGAAGATCCTTTCAAATTTGATTTTATTTTAGACCAGGGTGATACTCCTTCCCAACAAGAACAACTTAAATCCGAAGCCACCAGACTCATCAAATATTTCCTCGCCAGCCTCACCATCCCTGAAGGTGATCTGTGGGTGAATTTGTCACCGTATGAAAAAAACCGCATTGTCCCATCTTCATTTGGCCTCACCGAAATGGGCCGTGACCTTTTGGCCGAAGATTATATGCTCAAACAGATCACCGCATCGCTGATCTATCCGGAGGATGAAATAGGCAAGAAATTCTGGAAAAGGATCTATGAAGAAGCTGCGAAAAAATTCGGCACCACCAATATTCCTGTGAATACCTTCAACAAGGTATGGATCGTCCCTGAAAAAGCTGTTGTCTACGAAAACGCTAAAGCCGGCACCGCCTATGTGGTTGAAAGCAAACTTAAGGTCATGCTTGAAGAGGATTATCTATCCATTAAAAAACATACCGTAGAGACGCCATTTATGGCGTCTCATACATCGCCATTTATGGCGTCTCTTAATCGAGACGCGATAAATCGCGTCTCTACGAATAATGTCAATTCCCTCGGCTCCCAAATCATCCGCGAAATCGTCATCCCCGAATTAACCAAAGAAGTCAACGAAGGCAAAAATTTCGCCCAGCTCCGCCAGATCTACAATTCCCTCATCCTAGCCACCTGGTACAAGAAAAAGATCAAAGACAGCATTTTAGAACAAGTCTATGCTGATAAAAATAAAGTAGTTGGAATTGGTTATGACCACAGTATTATTTCCCTTTCGCCAACCAGGGGACATGTTCAAATCAGAACGACAGGGAACGTGTCCCCAAGCAGTTTGCCAAGCAATGAAGCTTTGAATACGAAAGCACCCCAGGGAAATCCCCAAAACGACGTTGAACTAATCTATCAACGATACTTAAAAGCCTTCAAAAAAGGCGTCTATAACTATATCAAAGAAAAGCCCGACACCCTGTCCCAAAAGGAGATTCCCCGGAAATATTTTTCAGGAGGGACAACTTTCAGTAAACCCGCCATGGAAGCCGCCTATAGTTCCTCCGGAGTAACATCCCAAGTGCCAACTCAAAGCCCCAGGTTCAGGACAATGATCATCCGCCTAGACCCCGCCCAAAACAGTGACCAAGCGATGACAGCTGTTCAATGGCAAATAATAGGTGAATTTGAACGTTTGACAAGCGGCTTGAAAGATGAGGCGGGTCTACAAAATCAATTAGTTATGGGAAGCGAATGGACCTCTAAGGATAGAACGTACGTCAAAAGTGTACTTAACTGGTTGGCTCAACGGTTTCCTGATCAAATGAATAAGTTGCGTAGTGGCTTGGGAAGACAACAGTTAATTTTAGTTAAAGGGGGATTGAATGAAATATATGGCGCATCCGCCCAAGCCGACCCTCAACAATTGGGTATAGGAAAAATGGATGCGATGAGCCTCGTCAGAGGGAACTGGAATGATATCAAAAGGTACCTTGTTATCGGTGAAGAGTTGTTCAAGGCTGAAAATAAAATACGGTTGATAATTGCATTGATGCATGAACTTTTTGGCGTTCAGCCGCAAATCACTCAGAATATCCAGGATAAACTGCCCGGGCTTTCTCCTGAATTACATAGGCAAGCTGAATTGAATGCCGCCGTATCCACTGTTTCATTGATGAAGATATTATTAAATGACCAGGAACTATTTCATCAGGCGCCTAATTTTTATATGTCGTTGCGGGAGCGTTTTTCTCATGAATTAATAATACTTCGGTCATGGAGCAATACGCCCAATGCGGCCATGGGAAGCACGCCTGAAGAACAAGGCCATTTCTTCGACCAGATCTATCAAGATAGGCCGGTTAATTCCTGGCAGACAGAGAATGATCCTGAACATTTTATGACAAGGCATTTATTGGACCAATGGGTCAAGGATCAAGGTGCAGAAGCTGTATCAAAGGCCATTGTTTTAAATTTGGGCGCAGGTAACGGGGGCGGTGGAAGTTTGGCGCTGATGGATAAACAACAATATCCCATAGGAAAGATCATTCATGTGGATATATCACCCAAAGCTCGTGAACAATTCATTGCTAAAGTCACCAGCATGATCCCAGACGCCCAACGAAATTCTTACAAATACCGGGTGGGGGACATAGAAGAAGAGTTAGGAAAATTTGAGGATAATTCCCTGGACTTGGTCCATGCCCATTTAAGCTTGATGTATTTCAATAAGGAAAAGACACAAAGGGTCTTCCAATTGATCCGACAGAAGCTAAAAAAAGGCGGCCGTTTGATCATGGCCGTCTTTTCTGATGAACATCGTCGATTACTTGAAGGGAAATTAGAATCTGCAGGTGACGGGGATCCTAATTTTTATAAAGAAAAAGAAGGGGGACACGCGGTCAGGCTTTTTACTGAGAGTGACCTAAAAGAATTCCTTAATTCGGCAGGTTTAACAGATTTTACATATGAAAAATTGGATATACCAACATGGCCCAGGAACAAGCCATGGCTTGTATCAGCGGTCAAGTCTGAGGTGATTCTGACTTCCGGATGGAAAATAGAGCCAAAAGAGCCAACTTCCACAAATTCTTACAATATAAAAGTAATAAGCCCGCATGGGATTGGTTTTCTATTACGGGTATCGAGTGAATCAGCCGTAGGGGAAAGAGCCAAGATCGTTATCGAAAAAGAAGGAAATGGCCACAGGACTGTATTCCTTGAAAATGCCATTGAACAACCGGATGCATTAGTACAAAGGTTGATTGATGGTCATAATTTATCTGAGTCAACAGTTGGTGTTGAAACCACAGATACTTTGGAAATTAATAAGATAGACGGAAAAATCCATGTGCAGGCAGCCATTGATATTTCGGAAATAGTAAGAGATAAGAAATATCCCCCTTCGCTTGAAGTTTTTGCGAAGAATATCAATAATGAAGAGCCGGAAATGAGATTAAAAGAAGTCACAACTGTATTAACGTTAGCAGGGTTCAACGGTAATAAAATTTTTATTAGAGTAAAGGGAGTATCGGGTGAAATGGGAAAAGAGATCATTGAAAGTATCCGGCGAATAATACAAGACCAGAGCCCCGCTATGAACGCTGCCAGCAATGAAACCGGTGGTATTGACCTGACCAGGGGGGGGAATAGCTTGCAAAATAAGGGCAGTATTCAATTCCACCTTGACGCTGCCCAGCTGGCCCAACTGCAAAACGCTCCTGGCTTTGTGCCCGTGATCATCGATTCCCGGCCAACAGGCGATTTACGCCAATTTTTAGGTATACAGGAAAATCCAACCGCTTCTTGAGTATCTGCAGGACCCCTTCCAGAGAAAAAAATACAATTCTTTTAAAGTTGCTTTTTGAGGCGTTTTTGCTAGAATACCTGATTCCCAAATGTAGAGGTAGATGGCAAGTCCCCCTTTGAAATAGTAATTTTATGGCACAATCAACAGATGTGATGGACAAGATCGTTGCCCTAGCCAAGCGCCGGGGTTTTATTTTTCAGTCTTCCGAAATATACGGCGGCTTGAATGGTGTTTTTGATTATGGCCCCTTAGGGGTTGAGTTAAAACGTAATATCAAAAACGCTTGGTGGCAGAGCAATATTCATTATCGCGATGATATGGTCGGTCTTGATGCCGGCATATTGATGCATGCCACGGTCTGGAAAGCTTCAGGCCATTCCGACAGTTTTTCAGACCCCTTTGTTAAATGCCCTTCTTGCAATAAATTTTTCCGGTTAGATAAAGTTTACGATGAAATAAAGGAAAGTGCATGGTTTCAATCCTTGGCTAAATCCATGGAGAAGCTGCAAGATTCTGATTTTTTGGTCCGTTGGGCCAAAGGCGCCGGTAAAAATTTAGCGCCCAATCTGTCTTTAGTCAAAGAGCCGGAGGTGACTTTTTCATTTATAACAGACTTGCATGTTGAATTTAAAGGCCAGACCAGAGGCATTAGTTTAAAATTTGAAGATTTTGTAAAACGCCTTGGTTCAGACAGCAGCGGTATTGGGCACATACCTTGCCCTAATTGCGGCGAATCATTGCCGGACAAGGGAGTTGCGGCCAACCTGATGCTCAAGACCTCCTTGGGTCCCGTCGAAGAAACAGCAGAAAAAGTCTATCTGCGTCCTGAAACGGCGCAGGGGATTTTTGTTAACTTTGCCAACGTTCTTGATTCCACCCACCGTAAACTGCCTTTCGGGATCGGTCAAATAGGCAAGTCTTTTCGTAATGAAGTGACCACCAAGAATTTCATTTTTCGCAGCCGTGAGTTTGAACAAATGGAGATCGAATATTTTTGCCGCGCCGATCAAGCAGAAAACCTTTATGGAGAGTGGATTGAAAGCCGCTTTAATTGGTATCTATCTTTGGGATTAAATCCGGAAAGATTGCGCCGCAGGATGCATGCCAAAGACGAATTAGCCCATTATGCGGCCGGATGCACCGATATTGAATATTTATTCCCTTTTGGCTGGTCTGAATTGGAAGGCATCGCCAATCGCACGGATTATGATTTAAAGCAGCACGCCAAATTCTCCGGCAAGGACCTGCAGTATCAGGACCCGGTCACTAATGAGAAGATCTATCCCTATGTGATCGAGCCTTCCGGCGGCTGCGATCGCGCCACTCTGGCTTTTTTGGTCGATGCTTACCATGAAGAGACGGTAAACGATACTCTGCGGGTGGTCATGAAATTCCATCCTAAATTAGCTCCGATCAAGGTAGCGGTCCTGCCTTTATTAAAGAAGAATGAAGGCATTGTGGCCCTGGCCAAGAAAATAAAATCCGAGCTTCAAAAGGACATGGTTTGCGTGTATGATGATACAGCTGCTATAGGGAAACTCTACCGCCGTCAAGATGAAGTGGGTACTGTTTTTTGTGTGACCGTGGATGTTCAATCACTTGAAGACAAGCAAGTCACGGTGCGTTACAGGGACACCATGCAGCAGGAGCGCATCCCCCTGGACCGCCTGTCAGCATATTTGAAAGAAAGACTTAGTTAGAAAGAACCATATCTTGTTCGTAGGGGCGGACCTTGTGTCCGCCCGATCAAATGGGCCGACACAAGGTCGGCCCCTACAAAATATGTAAATAGAAAGGTAAGGGTAGTTGTAAATGGCTAACAAACATGTGTTTTTTTACGGCGCCGGCAAGGCGGAAGCAAAGGGTTCAGATCTATCCAAGAATGTTTTAGGCGGCAAGGGCATAGGGCTTATGGAGATGACCAGCATCGGCATTTCAGTGCCGGCAGGCTTTACGGTCAGCATCCAGACCTGCGAAGAATATTATAAACTCGGACGTAAACTTCCGGCCAGCCTGGAAAAAGAGGTCCGGGACGCTGTGTTGAAATTAGAAAAAGTCACCGGCAAGAAATTAGGTGATAATATCGATCCACTGCTTGTTTCCGTGCGTTCCGGTGCGGCCCGTTCCATGCCCGGCATGCTTGAGACCATTTTGAACTTAGGCTTGAATGATAAAAGCGTCGAAGGTTTGGCCAATAAAACAGGAAATCCCCGCTTTGCGTATGATGCTTACAGGCGCTTTATCCAGATGTATTCCTCGACGGCCATGGGGCTTTCCAAACAGCCGATGGAAGATATGTTGCATGAGATGAAACACAAGCTGGGTGTGGCCACTGACCCTGAAATTCCTGCAGAAAAACTCAAAGAACTTTGCGACCAATTCAAGTCATTTTATAAACAGAATAAAGGCCAGGATTTCCCGCAAGACCCATGGAAACAGTTGTGGGGTGCGATCATGGCTGTCTTTAACAGCTGGGAAGCTGAAAAGGCCCAGACCTACCGCCGTGTTGAGAAGATCACTGATCTTAAAGGGACAGCGGTCAACGTTGTGCAGATGGTGTTCGGTAACAAAGGTGAAAAAAGCGGGACTGGTGTCTGTTTTACAAGAGACCCTAACAGCGGCGAGAACACCTTTTATGGTGATTATTTGATCAATGCCCAGGGCGAAGATGTGGTGGCCGGTATCCGTACACCGCTTAAACTTTCTACTCTCAAGGACCAGATGCCCAAGGTCTTTGATCAGCTTTGTGCGGTGCGTGCGATCCTGGAATCTTATTATAAGGAAATGCAGGACCTAGAATTTACCGTCGAAGACGAGAAGCTCTATATGCTGCAGTGCCGCACCGGCAAACGCTCGCCGATGGCGGCTTTCCGCATCGCTTTAGATCAGGCCACCCAGCCCTTATTGACCCGTCCCCAAGCTAATGACCTGGTCAAAAAAGGCTATCTGCCCAAAAAGTATGCCGAAGCCGCGGTCAAGTCTGTTATCAGCAAGGAAGATGCGGTCAACCGTATTACTTCCGATGATATTGAACGATTATTTTATCCGGTCATTGACACCAAGAAAACAGGGATGGAACAACTTAAAAGTATCCGTTTAGGCAGCGGTATCAATGCTGTCCCGGGTGCCGCGGCCGGCCGCGTTGTATTTACCGCCGCTGAAGCTGAAGAAATGGCCCTGATCAAAGGCGATAAAGTCATTCTGGTACGCAAGGAAACCAGCCCTGAGGACGTGGGCGGGATGCATGCGGCCAAGGGGATATTGACAGCCACCGGGGGGAAAACCTCTCACGCGGCCGTCGTTGCCCGCGGATGGGGGAAATGCTGTATCGTCGGTTGTGAAGCGTTGAATATAAATTATGAAGAAAAATCAATGGTCCTCGGCGGCAAAACCATCAAGCAAGGCGATTACATCACCCTGGATGGTTCCGCCGGTGAGATCTATATCGGGGATTTACCGCTTAAAGAGCCGGAACTGCCTCAAGCCTATTACACGATCCTCAAATGGGCGGATACCATGCGCACCATCAAGGTCCGCACCAATGCCGATACACCCTATGATGCGATCAATGCCATTAAGATGGGCGCTGAAGGCATCGGCCTTTGCCGCACCGAGCATATGTTTTTTGATACCGAAGAACGCCGTTTAGCCATCCAGGAAATGATCGTGGCTGAAACTTTAGATGCCCGTAAAAAAGCATTGGCAAAGCTTCTTCCTTTTCAACGGGATGATTTTTACGGTATCTTCAAGGCCATGGACGGATATCCCGTGACCATCCGTTTGATCGACCCGCCGTTACATGAATTTACACCCAAGGACCAGGCTGGGGTTGAGAAACTAAGCAAGATCACTGGTCTATCCACGGATAAGATCAAGCACCGTTGTGAACAACTGCATGAGTCCAATCCGATGTTAGGCCATCGCGGATGCCGCTTGTGCATCACCTATCCGGAAATTTTGGATATGCAGATCACAGCGATCATTGAGGCCGCCATTAAGTGCCGGAAAGAAGGGGTCAAGGTTTTCCCTGAGATCATGCATCCGTTGACGATGGATAAAAAAGAGTTTAAGATACTGGAAGTGCAAACCCGTGAAGTGGCCGATGCCTTGATCAAAAAGGCCGGAGTCAAACTACCGTATTTAGTGGGGACCATGATCGAGATCCCGCGCGCGGCCCTTTTGGCCGACCAGATCGCCGAAGTCGCTGAATTCTTCAGCTTCGGCACCAATGACCTGACCCAAATGACCTTAGGCCTTTCCCGCGACGACGCCGGGCGTTTCCTGCCGGTCTATGTGGCCAATGAAAAAGAAGGCGGCAAGAGTATCTTTAAAGATGATCCTTTCCAAAGCTTAGACCAGGAAGGTGTAGGCAAACTTGTGAAAATGGGTATCGAGCTCGGCCGTTCCACACGCAAGGACATCAAAATAGGTATTTGCGGGGAGCATGGCGGGGAATCAGCGAGCGTTAAGTTTTGCCACAGGGTTGGGATGAACTATGTTTCGTGTTCTCCGTACCGTGTGCCGATCGCCCGTCTGGCAGCAGCGCAGGCAGCGTTAGCTGATATCAAAGGCGGGACTAAAAAAGCAGCCAAGAAGAAAACAGCTAAAAAGAAATAACGCAGGGGCGACCCGCCGGGTCGCCCACGCGATACATAGGAAATCCATGGATCCAATAAAATCCTATTTAAAAGAGATCAAGAACATCAGCCTTTTGAACGCCGAGCAGGAAGTAACACTTGCCCGCCGGATCCAAAAGGGTGATAAAAAAGCCCGCGAGCAGATGATCAACGCTAATTTGCGTTTGGTCATCAGCATTGCCAAGCGATATACCAATCTCGGCATCGCCTTAAGCGACCTGATCGAGGAAGGCAATATCGGTTTGATGCGCGGGGTGGATAAATTCGATCCTGAAAAAGGCTTTCGCTTTTCAACCTATGCCGCTTGGTGGATCAAGCAGGGGAT
>CAZASA010000091.1:1282-8715 GCA_964487685.1 uncultured Planctomycetales bacterium | reverse complement strand
ACATTCTTATTTTGGTCAATTAGGACAATTCTATTTTGGTATTACAAATGATTTACGTCTTTAGAATCCACTGGATTGTAATTTATTTATACATTCGGCAAGGGAAAAAAACGGCATGTCCGCCATTTACTAAATGCAACTATATTTGCATTCAGTAATACTATAATAACAATTAATTTTTCGATTATTTAAGTCTTTGAGCTTTGAAGTCCTAATAAGTTTCCTAAATTATTTTACCGCTCCAAAGCTGTCCTAAAAACTCTTTCCAGGGCACAAAATAGATCCCTTTTTCAATTCTTGCGGCACGTTCATTAGTAACAACAATGGCTTTTTTGGGTTTATACTCTTCCCGAAATGTCACTAAGCCTTTGACATCAAGATAATCTACTCTGGAAGCCCCCTTGATTTCAATAGCTACCTCTCCTTTGGCTAAAACAAAATCTACCTCAAGCCCTGATTTAGTCCTCCAGAAGTTGACAGCATAATCTATTTCCTTATAACTTCTATAAGCTATCAGTTCCATAAAAATAAAATGTTCGAAAGCATGGCCGAATTCCTCACCCTTTTCTTGATTAAGCTGTCTTTGCGTCAAAGCACCGGCCAGGCCTACATCAAATAAATAAAACTTTGGTGCACGTAAAATGACCCCCCTGTCCTGCCTTCTTTTAAAAGGCTCTACCCTATGACCTAAAAGAGTATCTTCTAATATCTGGTAATATTCACGCACCGTTTTAGAATCCACACCGCAGTCTCGGGCAATATTGGAAAAATTTGTTATCTGCCCATGAGAAAAAGCCATGGCATCAAAAAATCTTGAGAATGCTGGTATATTGCGGGTAAGCCCCTCTTCAAATACTTCTTCTTTTAGATAATTGTAAACATAGGCATTTAAGTCTTTTTTGGCATGATTTTCTATGTAATGTGCTGGAATAAGTCCGTGATTAAACGCACGCAATAAATCTAACTCATCAATTTCTATTGATACCAAGGGAAACATTTCATAACGCCATGCGCGACCGCCGAGCAAATTGGCCTGTCCCCGTTTTAGCTTTCGTGCCGATGAACCGCACAAAATAAAACTCAATTTCATATTCTCTATCATCCAATGGACTTCATCTAAAATGGCAGGAATCTTTTGCACTTCATCAATGATCACAGGACCGTTAATAAAAAACCTTTTCTGAATCAGCTCCTGGCGTAATAAAGACGGCTTTTTAATAAAACTCAGAAAAATATCATGATTGAGAAAATCAAAGTAAATGCTTTTAGGAAAATGTTGGCGCAAAAAGGTCGATTTGCCGGTTTTGCGCGCCCCCCACAAAAATGCGGATTTCCCTTGAGGCAACTTCATTTTAAGACATCTCTGGATATTTTCCATATTGGAACTTACTCCTTATTGGTTCTACTAATTCGGAGTATATATCATAATACAAAAATGTCAAGCTTTAGTCTTTTACATGTCTTTTACAATGGAACTGAAAGGATTTATGTCTTTGATTTTTGAAGTCCTAAAAATGCAGGAAGGTCGGTAAGCTCTTCGACATCGAAGATCACCGGTTCAAAGCCTGGGGAGTTCTGTAATTGCGCCAACTGGGCAGGGTCAAGATGGAATTTAATTCCCTCATTGTCATCCCCGAATGCATTTGTCGGGGATCCCGTTTTGACCTGCACCTTCATGTTAGCAGGTGTCAGATCAATACCGCCTTCAGCGGTCATTGCCTGATTACCGTTGAATAATTTGTCTAAATGCCGGTCTGTATATTCTCCTTTTATTTGTTCGGCAGTTAAAACAGCATGCCTGTCGATCATTTGCAAATCTCGACGGTGCGCAAACTCTTCCGACCCTGGCGTAATAGGATAAAAAGTAATGCCTTGATCGGCCTTATTATCAGGATTACCGCAAAATTTAATAAGAAGATCAAAAAGAAGGTCTGAAACCCCATTAATATCTCTTTTTCCATTGAGTTTTATATTGCGATAATAAACTTCCATTTGAGGGATAAATATTTTATATGCGAGGATTCCACCCACATGCTTTACAGCATCTGGACCAATCCCGATAAAACCTTCCAGTTTAGGACCGCTTGCTGTCTCTGAAAAGAGACCAAAGGATAGTTCACTGAAATATTCAAATCGCGGAAGGCGGTCCGCGTAAAATCCTTTTTTAGCCCATTCTTTTTGCCACTCAGTATCTTTGGATAGATCGCTTTTCCATTGGTCGATAAAGCGCATATCTGCTGTAGGATCAAGCTTTCGAATGTAGAATTTCTTACCTTGTATTTTTCCACTTAAATATTGCCCTATTTCTTGATCCTTAAGCACAATGGGACTTTTGAACATCTGATCGAATTTCTCTTCAATACTCGCGACGATCATTGCCGCGTTCTGCCTTACAGGTACTAATTCTTTATCCCGATCTTCCTCGATCTTTTCACCTGACGGAGGCTCTTGGGCTTGCGGGCCTAAATTATCTCCCCCATCATCGCCGGGAATGCTAACCATAACACCATCATATAAATTAAAACGATCATACGACCCGGAATTACCGAATTGTTCCCTTATGCCCTGTATAGTCAATGGGTCTATGGCCCCGCTCACCGTTGCCTTAAATGCTTCGATCGCATTTTCCTACCATTGCGTGGAAGAAATCATTTGTATCTCATCCTGTATAAATGGCGCTTCAGGTTTGATATCCAGACCAAAGTCCTCCCTGCTTGATAAGGCGCTGTTTAAGGCATAACTTAATCGGTTATACTGTGTATTTGTAAAACCAACCTCCGGATCGACATGGACTAGATGATAAACCCCTTGTTTTCGCGGTGCATCGGTCCGGCGATCATAATATTGAACAACGACAGTCTTCTGACCTTCAACAAAGATAGAATCCGGCAGTTGGCCATACTCCTGGGCCGCTGTCAATTTTACCGGATGATCTGCCATTAAGTTATGCTGATAGATCGAATCAAAAAACTGCATCCAAATAGCCGGCGTTTTTAATGCATCGTTCAAAAGTTCCGGAAAGATCTTGGTCTCGATGAGCTTCTTTAACCTATTACCCTCATCAACTCCGGAATTCATATAGGCATCGATGACCGGCTGATTTTCTTTTCCAACCCGTAAAACAATTTGCTGGACCTTATCTTTATTGACCAATGCGGTTAAAACATTAGCTATATTCCTAAAGACCCAACCACTATGGGTGGCATAATGCCAATATAAAACCTGATTATCCCTTAATTTCTCCTCTATAAAATCCTGGGGATCTTCCCTATGATGAGCTATATACACCAGGGTCTCCATGCCGCCCTGTACCATGCGAAAACTATCCGGCTTGTTAAACGTACTTACAACGGGCTTTAATTTCAAACCCGCTTCTCGGCGCAAACGCAAGAAATCTGTATAGGCGCTTCCTGCCCCAAGTTCGGATGGCGCACCCATTAACCGGGCAAAGGCCCTGGCCCGTAAATGTAATAACGGGGCATTTTCATCTAAACCTAAGTCTTCTTTTTCTTCTGCACTCATCATATTTTGCCACAAGGATGAACCGCGGAGCTCCTGGTCGATCTTGATCTCGAGATCAATGTCCTCACTGGATTGCTTACGATGAGTCAACGCATAAGCCTTATAAAGCTGATGGGCAATGATCTCCCGACGGACATCATCGCTGGCATGGTTCCAACTGTAATCACTGATAAAAATATCCATTTTAGAGGCATCATTTGACCATTTTGAAGCCCCATATACATCCCGGCCATCCTTGCCCGTTTCTACCGCAAGGCCATAGGTTGACAGGTTTTCCTGGGCAGGCTGCATGACATTGATGGAGATATTAATATTATTTATAAAGCGCTTGAAATCAGTTTCTCTGTTTAATCCAAGATCAAAAAACTTGCGTAAAATATTTTCTTGCCAAAACTGCCCCGAGACCTGTTGGATCATTTTCCCGGTACTTAAAGCCGCCTCAAGATCACCATCCGATACTTCCAAGGGTGAAATCCCGCTGACCGTGTCTGAGATCATGGCAAGGTCCTGGGCATATTGTTGCATCGTGCCCCTGGCATTGGCCGGATATTCTGAAATATCAAATAACGCGGTATTCTCTGTGGTTGTTTGAAAACGTTTCAAAGGATTAGATCCCCGAATGAACGTATTTGGGATTTCTGTATTGCCTAAACCATTAGTTTTATCAGAGATCCCCAGTCTTTTTACACCCAAGGCCTTAAAAATAGGTATTACCTTACGCCACATACTGTCACTGACCATCTGAGAATGATATTCGCTTTTTAAATACAACCGCAACGTTGTTGCTTCAAGCGTGCCATTTTCACCGTTGGCAAAATACCAAACAAAGAACCCGATAGGTTTTTTATTTTTACGGATCAAAACAGCTTGAAGCCCATCATCATTAAGGGCCGCAGCCATCCAACGGCTATAACCGCCGCTTAGTTCCATTTTCTTGTTAGTGCTGATACAGCAGCCCGCGCCATCAGCCAGGCGCATAAATTTCACAAGGTCCTTCTTAGCCAATAGTTCTAAAGTCAGCATCTCAGGACGGCGCGTACCCTTCAACCAACCGGATTTTTGCGCTTCCTCTGAAAACGACCCCGCTGAACTTGTTAAATGGCCAAGTTGTTCACGAAATATACCATCCAATACTTCCTTAGGCAGAGCATCGACAAGTTTTAACATTTCAGCACTTCCCCACATAAGCCGCATGGTTTTCTCTGCAAATCCGCTAAAATTACTGACATCCGCATATTCAGCAGGGGGATTCTTCATGTCATTAAAAGTTTCATACAGAGTGTCAAGGTCTGTGGGAAGAATTTCTTTGAAGGGTTGATCAAGATTTTTTAATTCATACTTTTTTAAAAGCGGCTGAAAACCGTAATTATTTTCTAAGGCATTTTTCTTAAATCGGATAAAAAATCGGTTAACTTCATCTGAAGCTGCCTTCTGCAGTTCCTGTTCATTGGCTGTTTTGAATTTGGGGATCAATCTCAACGCATCCGCATGGAGGGCACGAAGAAGAATTATCAATTTCGCATTAATATCGCCTGTATTTTGGATCGATGCCGTGATCACCTCAAGTCGCTGTGCAATCCCTTCATCACTGGACCGCGCCAAAATACCTTTGATCGTCTGTATCATATAAAGAGTTTCCACCAGCGCCATTAATTGCTGATTATAGGCTTGAACAAATGATTGCCTGGAATTGCTCATCGATGTTGACTCTTCAAAGGTCACATTGACCTCCTGGGGAATAAAATTACCATTCCCATCAACCATCCCTGATGATCTAGGAAGTATCACCCTGCCTTCATCCATGGCCCGGATGATTTCTTCGGCATCGCGCGGGGCATTGGCACGGATGGCTGTCCGAAGCTCTTCCTTGGCCTGTTGATTGGTTTGATCTTGCTTAGCGAACAAAAGGGCCTTTTCAACAACTTCTTTGAACAATGAAAATGTAAAGGCATGATCTCCGTAATTAATATCCGGCTGATGAAAGAGGAAATAAGCCAAAAGCAATTTATCCTCCTTCCCTTCCGAGGCAAAGGTCTTAAGCAGCTGCGGGTAGGTCATCCCTGTAACCTTAAGGCGAAGCACTTCAAGCTCTTCAAAAGTCACCCCGCCCTTCAATAGATATTCCATCATCACCGCGGAAGGATAAACCTTGAACTTTTGATGGCCTTCATAAAGTAAGCTCCAAAATCTTTCCGTTCCGATCCTGGAGTTGCCCTTGGCCAATTGATAAATACTCGGTATATCAGCATCTAATACATATCCTGAGAGATCATTCAATATCCCGGCACGCATTTCCTCTGCGATGCCCCTATATAAAAGAAAAGGGACCAATGGTTCTTTTTGTTCTGTATCATTGACGGCCCGGATCACCGCTTCTTCCTCTGGTGAGAATTTTCTTTCTTCACCTGGATTGATCTTAACCTTTAAAATTCTGTCAATTTGAGCCTTAAGAAAGGCATAACTGAATGTAAAATCTTTCTTTTCTTTGACAAGATGCGCCAGGATATTCAATAATCTGCGCCGGGCTGATATAGATTTATGCTGTTCCCATAATTGCCTCCAAAAGCCAAAGCTTTCCTTATTTACCGGTGCAGGAGAATACATAAGATCAATGAGTTTACTTTGTTCTTGAACGGTAATATCCAATCCTTCAAACATATCCAAACTTGACATCAGATCATATACATCCCCCATCCTGCTTAATATTTCTTTTGCCATTGCCTCTTTAAGTGAACCCCCACGTGTGATCATATCTACGATCTTTGATGTTGTTACTTCAGATGCGAACTCCATCTTCATATGAGTTAAAGCATAAATGATCTTCCACATTAATGTTTGGTCAATGCTTATCTTGTTCATTCGGTCAATGATCTTAATCGCCCGCGTGGTCTTCTTGCCTACTTCTGCTGATGCCACTACATCATCAAATATATCTATGTAATTTCCTCTTATAGATTCACTACTAAACCTGCGTGCTAATTCCTGTAAATTCCCTATTACACCTTCCTCTTCTAGCCTTCCCACCTGTGCCACCGGATCTTCTGCCTTGACAATATCTGCTAACACCTGGCGTCGATACCATCTTGATAGATCGTCATCTGTTGACCAGTCTCGATAATTATTAAATGTATTTACACTCATTAACCTTCTTAGACTTACGGCCAGCTCTTTGCTGTCTTCGCGGCCTAGTACTCTTGCCATTAAACTTACACCATTGTCCCCATAAAAACGTAAATTACTCATCCCGCTTATTAATTCATTCATTGCCTTTAAGTACTCACCTGCTTGTGGACTGTTTAATACCACAACCTTACCCGCCAATGCCTTGATGTTGCCCTTATCAAAATAGTCCCCGCTTACCATACCTGCTAATTGCTCTATCACTCCTGACTCTGTCTCTTCTTTATTGGCCCATGTGATGACGTCTTGGATTATGGGCCCTGCTACTGCCTTACCCTTTAATACACCTTCTAGAGCTGTGATCGCCTGTCCCTTGCTATCTAAGAATTCCTTATAGCTCCTTTGCTCTAAACTTGCCGCTATCTGCTCACACGTGCGGTCCCACGCATCCCCGCGTTGTATTACTCTACTTCGTCTTTCGATCTCTGTAAGAACGCCTCCTGTGTCCCTCTCCATCCCTGCCTTGCTTAATGCCCGGATCATCCGCCACCTGACACTCGACTCTTCCATTGATACCCCCCCTAACCGGTCAATGATCCCGATCGCACGCGGGGCCTTCTTGCCTACTTCTGCTGATGCCACTACATCATCAAATATATCTATATTCCCTTCCCTTCCACTATTTGTGAACCTATGTGCTAATTCCTGTAAATTCCCTATTACACCTTCCTCTTCAAGCCTTCCCACCTGTGCCACCGGATCTTCTGCCTTGACAATATCTGCTAACACCT
>CAZASA010000091.1:0-1182 GCA_964487685.1 uncultured Planctomycetales bacterium | reverse complement strand
CTTACGGCCAGCTCTTTGCTGTCTTCGCGGCCTAGTACTCTTGCCATTAAACTTATGCCATTGCTCTCCCCAAAGCGTAAATTATGCATCCCTTTTATTAATTCATTCAATGAATTTAATAACTCATCTGCTATTCGACTGTCTGAACCAATGATCTTATTTGCTACTTCTCCTATTGTTTTTTTATCCAAATAATCACTTGAACTTAATAGTTTAATGAACTGTTTAATCACTTCTGGATCAGCTCCCTGTGCAGCCCATGTCATAATCCTTACTTTATCTGTACCATCAATTTTTATTGATTTCAAAGCCACGCCTAATGCAAGGCTCATGGCCTGGTCTTTGAAAGGTGTTTGGACAATACCGGAATGCAAGATCATGGCATGATCGGGTTTTGTCAAAGCCTGTGTGTCATGAACAATAAGCATCGCGGCATTCAAGGCCTTGACGTTCATGGTCAAACCGCCGGAGAAATATTTTCGGGGGATGGTTTCTTGGGTTAGAGGGTCTGCTTCTTCTTTGATGTAGTTGTAAACGCCTTTTTTGAAGGCTTTAAGATAGCGTTGGTAAATGAGTTCAACGTCGTTTTGGGGGTTTCCCTGGGGTGCTTTCGAATTCAACCCTGCGTTGCTTGGCAACGTGCTTGGGGACACGGCCCTGTCTCCTTCGGCGCCAGGGACATGTCCCCTGGTTGGCGACGGGATGACAGAATTATTATATTGAACCCCTGCTACCTTATTTTTATCAGTATAGACTTGTTCTAAAATGCTGTCTTTGATCTTCTTTTTATACCAGACGGCCAGGATGAGGCTGTTATAGACTTGACGCAGTTGGGCGAAATTTTTGCCTTCGTTGACTTCTTTGTTTAGTTCGGGGATGACAATTTCGCGGATGATTTGGGAGCCAAGGGCGTTCATGCCTTGTTTTTTACGGGCGGACACAAGGTCCGCCCCTACGGTCGTATTGGACATTAATGATAAATAATCCTCTTCTAACATGACCTTTAATTTGCTTTCAATGATATATGCTGTACCGTTCTTGACATTTTCGTAGACAACGGCTTTTTCAGGGATGATCCAAACTTTGTTGAATGTATTCACCGGGATATTGGTTGTGCCGAATTTCCGGGCGGCTTCTTCGTAAATGCGTTTCCAGAATTTCTTGCCTACCTCGCCTTCCGGA
>CAZASA010000090.1:0-9234 GCA_964487685.1 uncultured Planctomycetales bacterium | reverse complement strand
GATTATGCCAGCAATGTGGATGAGCTGATGGAAGTATCCACCTTGATCGTCAGCAAGCCCGGTGGGATGACCACCAGTGAATGCCTGGCCAAGGGCTTGCCCATGGTGATCGTTGACCCAATTCCGGGACAGGAAGAACGCAATTCCCTATTTTTGGTCAATCAGGGCATTGCGATCCGCGTGGATGATAAACGCCATATCGCCCGTGAGATCGACGGTCTGTTAAATGATCCCGGGAAATTGGAGGCCATGAAGCAGGCGGCATTAAAGAACGGTAAACCTCTGGCCGCGGAAAATATCGCGCAATTGATCCTGAACGTATCTATCTAAAGCTTATGGGAAATTATTATCTTTATAAAATAGGCCAGTTTTTAGCCAAGAACTTGCCGTTGGGATTAAGTAAGGTCCTGGTCAATTTCTTATGTGATCTGCATTTTTGTTTTTCCAAAACAGACCGTCAAGCGGTGGAGAATAATTTAAAAGTGGTATTGAAGGTTGACCATGTGCCCCATGCCCAGGTAAGGGCGGTGTTCCGTAATTTTGGCAGCTATCTTTTGGAATTTTTTACCATGACCAAGAATTTACAGCCTTCTTTCATTGAATCCAACGTCAAGATCAAGAATATTAATTATCTCAACGATATCTTGCAGAAGGGAAAGGGTGGTATAATTGTCAGTGCCCACTTGGGAAATTGGGAAATGGGCGGGATCGTTTTACCGATGCTTGGCTTTCCTTTATCGGTCGTCGCCTTAGCACATAAGGACCCGCGGGTGAATGCCTTGTTCAATGCACAACGGGAAGCTTTTGGGGCCATGGTGATCCAGACCGATGCGGCAGTGCGGCGTGTCGTCGAACATCTTGAACAGAACCGTTTGGTAGCCATCTTGGCGGACAGGGATTTTGGGAACCGCGGGATCATCATGGATTTTTTGGGCCGTCGTACCATGGTCCCCAAGGGGGCAGCTTTTTTCTCCCTTAAAACAGGTGCGCCTATCATTCCGCTCTTTTTTTTACGTACCGGTGAAGATAAATTTGAAATTATTGTTTATCCATCTATTGAGCCGCCTGTATTGACAGGTGGGAAAATCACCGAACAGATCGCGGCTGATTATATCCGGCAGTATTTAACAGTCATCGAGGACGAAGTCAGAAAGAATTCTTCCCAGTGGCTCTTATTCAGGGAGTTTTGGCAATCATGAAAATAGCCGTTGTCATACCTGCGCATAATGAAGCTCTGACTATTGGCCAATTGGCTGAGACGGTGCGTGCCATTGGATATGATTGCATCGTGGTCGATGACGGTTCCGTGGACAAGACCGATGTTGCGGCGGCCCAAGCTCATGCGGTGGTATTAAAGACCGGTGGAAAGACCGGTAAGGGCAATGCCTTAAAGATCGGGTTCGAGTATGTGCTTAAGAACGGTTATGAAGCCTTGATCGCCATGGATGGCGACGGCCAGCATTCACCGTCCGATATAGCAACGTTCGTGGCATGTTACCAAAATACCAATGCAGACATTGTCACCGGTAACCGTATGCAAAACCCTAAGGGTATGCCGCTGGTGCGTTTAGCCACTAACCATTTTATGTCGTGGCTGATATCCTTTTTTTGCCATCAACACATCCCTGATACCCAATGCGGTTATCGTCTGATCAAGACAAAGGTGATCGAATCCATCAAGCTTGAAAGTTCAGATTTCGAGATCGAGACCGAGGTGCTGATCAAGGCCAGCAAAAAAGGTTTTAAAATAGCCTCGGTCGGCATACAGACCATTTACAGGGATGAGAAGAGTAAGATCCAGCCGATGCGGGACACCATTCGTTTTATTGCCTATCTATGGCGGGAACTATTCCGGAAAAATGAATGAAAATTTTTTATTGAAGGCCGTTTTTATCTCTTTGGCCCTGCATACGGCGATCTTGTGCTATGCCTATTTTAGCAGGATCAATAATCCCCATGACTGGGGTGCCCGTCAGAAACAAATCGAGATCAGCTATAGGCCGGCCCATAAAAAAGCTGTCAGTGCCAAGGAATATCCCATCAGGCTTGCCCGCCATTTGGACCTAAGCAGTAACCAAAAATTCTTTTCTGATGGGGCCGTCCCGGTCAGCCTGGTCAAAGAAAGACCGGTGATGCCGATGGGGATGTTCTTCGAGAGTAAGCCTGACAATATGCGTACCATGGAATTGAGCCGCAGGATATCGATCATGCCTATATCGTCAGAGAAAATAAACAATCCTGTCTACGCGGCGTACAATGAGATGGTCCGTGAGCGTATCAAGCAAAAAGTCTACGAGAATTACAATAAGATGGAAGGCGGGACTGTTTATTTGACGTTCTTGTTAGATGAGCATGGCGTGCTCAAGGCCTCCCAGATCATCCCGGAGAAAACAAATGCTCCCCAGCATTTGCAGGAGGTTTCGCTTAAAAGTCTCAGGGACGCAAGCCCTTTTCCCGCCTTTCTCAAAGGCATGAATCTCTCCGAATATCCTTTCAATATCGAAGTCCAGTATCAAGTCAGTGATGATTAGCTAAACGCAGAAGTTGACTTTTTTAAATTCCAATGATAATGTAATGCACTTTGAAAATAATATTTAAGGAAGGTGTCTATGACAATACAAAATCGCTGGGGAGATAATGTAGAGAAGGAAGGCGGGATCTTGGGGCCGGACGGGCAGCCGTTGGCATCCGCTCCTGATAAACCTAAAGAGGAAGCGGCTCAGCCGCCAGCAGATCCGAAACTGGATTTCTTTAATTACATCGCGAGCCTCGGTTTTCAGACCATGATCTTCTTAGGTGAAATGCCAAATCCCATCACCAATCAGGTGGAGAAGAACCTTAAGCAGGCTAAATTCCTGATCGATACCCTGATCATCCTGCGTGATAAGACCAAGGGTAATTTATCCAAGGAAGAAGATGACCTGCTTAACGGTTCCATTTACGAATTAGAATTACGGTATGTGGAATTGTCCAAATGAAAAGGCTTTAGCAGTACTCTCTTGGAAAACGGACGGTTTATGATGATAGATGCAAAATTATTAGCATTGCTTGCTTGTCCTGCCTGTCAAGGCAGCGTTCAACAGGAAAATAATAAGATAGTCTGTACGGACTGTCAGCGTTGTTATCCCATTATCAACGGGATCCCTGTACTCTTAGCTGATTAGAAAAGAAAGCGTTCGCATTGATGAATGCACGTTTAAAGAACCTTGTTGAGGATTTTCCCCGCCATAAAAATATTGATGCCCTCTTAATTGTCAACGATAACAATATCCGCTATCTCACTCAGTTTCCGGCTTGTGAGTCATGGCTTTTGGTCACCAAGACAAGGGCTTTTTATATCACTGATTCCCGCTATATTTTAGAGGCCCGTCAGGGACTTAAAGGCATCATCGTCAAACAGTATAAGCGGATGCCCTGTGCCATGCTTTGTGAGATCAGTAAAGAATTTAAGATCAAGCGTTTAGGGTTTGATGAAAGGCATACCAGTTTTGCTTTATGGAAAAAGCTCAAGGAATTTTGTCCCAGGAATTGTAAACTTGTCCCCGCCACCGGATTAGTCGAGTCCCTTCGGGAAATTAAGGACCAGGGCGAGATCACCTTGATCAAGGATTGCCTGAAACTGCATTATAAGGCCATTGATCATATGAAGAAAGTGGTGAAGCCAGGCCTAACTGAGCGTCAAGGAGCCTTGAAATTGGAGAGCTTTGTCAAGTCCCACGGGGCGGAATTTGCGTTTCCACCCATTATCGCTTCAGGCCCGAATTCTTGCTATCCCCATGCCAGAGTCACTGATCGTGTCATCCGTAACAATGAGGGGGTTTTGCTGGATTTTGGCATTGAGATAAATGGTTATAAGTCAGACTTGACACGCAATTTCTTTTTGGGTAGAATAACGCCTCGTGTAAAGCAAGTCTTTGATGCCCTGACACTTGCGCAAAGAGAGGCGATAAGCCTTATCAGGCCAGGCATTAGTTGTGCTTCGGTTGATCTTCAGGCACGTAAGGTTTTGCGCAAGTTTGGTTTAGCAAAATATTTCGGGCACTCTTTAGGACATGGGGTGGGCTTGGATATTCATGAAGCCCCCAGGCTATCCAGCCAAAGCTCGACTATATTAGAAGCTGGGATGATCATCACCGTTGAACCCGGTGTTTATATCCCTAACGAGTTTGGCATCCGGGTAGAAGATATGGTATTAGTGACCAATGAAGGCTGTGAGGTGTTAAGTGGCTATTACAATTAATGAATTAGAAAATGGGATGGGCTTGGTCGTTGACGGCCAGCTTTTTTTTGTGACAGAGCTTAACCATGTTAAGCCGGGTAAAGGGTCCGCTTTTGTGCGGGTCCGCCTGAAAAACATTCGTACAGATGCTGTTTTGGAGCGTACTTACCGGACAGCCGAATCGCTTGAAGAAGCGGACCTCGAACGCCGCCGCATGCAATTCACCTATGTCAGCGGTGATGAGTATCATTTTATGGACCAAAGCACTTTTGAGGACACCATCATCAGCAGGCAATTATTAGCTGACGGGGTCAAGTATTTGCAGGATAATATGGAAGTTGAGACCATCATCTATAAAAACCAGGTGGTCAAGGTGGATGTGCCTAATTTCATCATTGCAACTGTCGTGGAAGCAGACCCGGGCATCAAAGGGGATTCTTCCAAGGCAGGGTATAAACCGGCCAAGATCGATACCGGAGCCTCTATTTCAGTGCCGTTGTTCATTGGACAGGGTGAGACTATCAAGGTTGATACGAGAACCGGAGTATACGTTGAAAGGGTCAAAAAATGAATTTAAAAGAGATCAAAGAGATCCTGGCACTGATGAATGAGAACAATCTCAATGAGATCGAGATCGAACGTGATGGTTTGAAACTTAAGCTTAAAAAGTCCGCTGGCGGTGAGATGGTCATGGGCGTCCCGACCCATTATGCCGTGGAATCCATTCCTTCACCCAAAGCAGTGTCTGCGGCTGTTACTCCGGCTGCAGCCGCGGCGGACCAATCCAAGAACAATAAAGACATTAAATCCCCGATGGTGGGGACCTTCTATCGCGCTCCTTCACCGGAAGCCGAGGCTTTTGTTGAGGTCGGCCAAACGGTTGAAATAGGCCAAGTGGTTTGTATCGTGGAAGCCATGAAGCTGATGAACGAGATCAAGTCTGAAGTCCGCGGCAAGATCACGGAAGTGGCTGTCCAAAATGCAGAGCCTGTGGAATTCGGCCAGACCCTGTTTATCGTTGACCCACTCTAAGGCGCACCCTTATGTTCTCTAAAATCCTGATTGCCAATCGCGGTGAAATTGCATTACGGGTCATCCGTGCCTGCAAAGAAATGGGCATTCGCACGGTCGCAGTTTACTCTGAAGCAGACCGTAGTTCTTTGCATGTGCGTTTCGCGGATGAAGCAGTATGCATCGGTAAAGCCTCCAGCAAAGAATCTTACCTTAACATACCGGCTATTGTTTCTGCCGCCGAGATCACGGACGTGGCCGCGATCCATCCCGGTTATGGTTTTTTATCAGAAAACGCGCATTTTGCTGAAATTTGTGAATCCTGCCACATTAAATTTATCGGTCCAACCCCGGAAAGCATTCGTAAAATGGGGGACAAGATCGTTGCTAAGGAAACAGTCCGGAAGATTGGTGTACCCTTAACGCCGGGCAGTAACGGCGTCATCAAGACGCAAGAAGAGGCTTTGAGCATTGCCCAGAAGATAAAATATCCGGTGATCATCAAGGCGGTCGCGGGAGGCGGCGGTAAAGGCATGCGTGTCTGCCATAATGATGTGACCTTGATCAATTCATTTAAAATGGCCCAGACCGAGGCAGAAGCCAATTTCGGGCTGGGGGATGTATATATAGAGAAGTACATTGAAGGCCCTCGCCATGTGGAGTTCCAGATCCTGGCCGATGAGCATGGTAATGTGCTGCATTTGGGGGAACGTGATTGCTCCGTGCAGCGCCGTCACCAGAAATTATTGGAAGAATCTCCCTCACCAGCGCTGGATGCTAATTTACGCAAAAAAATGGGAGATGCCGCGGTTAAAGCTGCCAAAGCGGTGAACTATCACGGGGTCGGCACCATTGAATTTCTGCTCGATGCGCACAATAATTTTTATTTTATGGAAATGAATACCCGCATCCAGGTCGAACACCCTGTGACTGAAATGATCACAGGCATTGACCTGATCAAGGAGCAGATCAAGATCGCCAACGGCCAGAAGCTAAAGCTCAAACAGGAAGAAATTAAATTTCATGGGGCGGCCATCGAATGCCGTATCAATGCCGAAGATCCCTATAACAATTTTATCCCAAGTCCGGGAAAGATCCTGGAATTGAACCTGCCCGGCGGCCCCGGTGTCCGTATCGATACCCATATTTATCCAGGTTATACGATAAGCCCCTATTATGATTCCATGGTGGCTAAACTTATCGTCCATGGCAAGGACCGTAATGAAGCGGTTCGCATCATGCGCCGTGCCCTGGATGAGTTTTATATCGCTCCGATCAAGACCACGACTGCCTTACATATGGAGATCCTGCATCATCCGACCTTCCTGGAAGGCAAAGCTACAACTCATTTTCTTGAAAAAATGATGAAAAATGAGTAGGAAAGGGAATTTATGCGCCAGGACAATACCGTAGACCTCGGGGTCGTGCAGATCCACAAAAAAGTCATCGGGGACATTGCGGCTGCGTCTCTCAAGGATGTTGCCGGCGCCCAATTGGCCGACTTTGGCATCATCAGTTCTATTTTTGAAGCTTTTGGTTATAAAAATTATCCTTCCGTCATCGTTACAATAGATAAAGATCACCAGGTTTCCGTGGAAATCCGTGTTATAATATTTTACGGAATGAACATTCCTGTTGTAGCACGGCAGATCCAGGATGTGATCCAACGTGCCGTTGAGGAAGCGGTGGATATCAATTTAAAAGAGATCAATGTTAATGTCCAGGCCATCGAACGGCAGGCAAAGTAAGGAGAATTGATTATGTGGCTGTTGACCCGCGTCGCCATCATATTTTATATAGTGATCATCTGGGGAACAGGTATTTCGATCGTATTATTTGTTTCACATGTCCTTGATCTTATGACTGTCCAGCATCTTTTGCAGATGGTCTATTATGATAATCAAAGCGGGGCCATTGCCGGGATCTGTGCCGGCGGGATCATGTTCATGAGCTATCTGTTGGCCAGGCTGATCTATGGCAGACGCCGGAAGGAACGTACTATTGCTTTTGAGAATCCCACGGGAGAAGTCACGGTTTCGTTGTCTGCGCTCGAAGATTTGATCAAGCGGGTGATCGTACAGATGCCGGAGATCAGGGAGATCCGCCCGTATATGATCGCTACCAGAAAAGGGTTGGAAGTGGATATTAAATTGATCTTGCGCCATGAAGTCAATATCCCGGATTTGACAGCGCGTTTTGGGGACCTGGTGCGTCGAAAAATAGAGGAAGCTGTCGGGATGGAAGGTAAGATCAATATCCGCATCCATGTGACGAAAATTTCATTGGAAGACCTTAAATCCAAGAACAAGGATGAATTTCAGCTGCCTACCCAAGCGCCATTTCACGGGTATCATTCTTAAAGGTAATTTAAATGAAAAAGATCGGTGTGATGACAGGCGGGGCGGATTGTCCGGGACTTAATTCGGTCATTCGAGCAGTCGTGCGTAAAGGCATGCAGGAAGGCTATGTCGTCACCGGTATCAAGAATGGGTGGCTTGGCCTTATTGAAAATGATATGCGTGTCCTGGATGTTAAGTCCACGACCGGCATCCTGGATAAGGGTGGTACTATTTTGGGCACCAGCCGCGTTGATCCTTTGAATGATGACGAGCAGGTCAAGAAGATCAAGGATAATTATGCCAGAAGCGGCATGGATGCATTGATCGTCATCGGCGGCGAAGAAACCATTAAAGTTGCGTTGAATCTTCATAAAAAGGGTATTATTCAGGCCGTTGCCGTTCCTAAGTCCATTGATAATGCCTTGTCAGGGACAGATTATGCTTTTGGTTTTGATACAGCGGTCAATATAGCCACTGAATGCATTGACCGTCTGCATACGACGGCTGAGTCTCACCATCGTATCATGGTCGTTGAGGTCATGGGATTATATACCGGATGGTTGGCTGTGCAATCGGGAATTGCCGGAGGGGCCGATATTATCCTGATCCCGGAGATCCCGGTCAATTTAAAAGAAGTTTATGAACTTTTGCATGAAAGGCATAAACGCGGCAAGCCATTTAGTATTGTTGTCATTTCTGAGGGCACCAAGATCGATGGTTATTCTCCACGTTCCAACGACACGTTGGTGCCGATCAGGGAAAAACGCCGTTTTGGGAGTGTCGGAGAATATTTAGCCAAAGCCATTGAAGATAATACCAGCTATGAGACGCGGGTGAGCGTTCTGGGATATATTTTACGCGGCGGGACACCTACGGCGTTCGACCGTGTTTTGGGAACACGCTTGGGGGTCAAGGCTGTCGAATTGGTCAAAGAGCATAAATTCGGTAAAATGGCCAGTCTTCGAGAGAACAAGATCCGTTTTGTGGACATGGAAGAGGCTGTTTCTCAGCGCAAACTGGTCAACCTTGACTTAGTTGAGATCGCCAACATATTTTCCTCCAAATAATATGAAGCATACTATCGAACAGATCTTCGCGGAATCCATTGAAGTCAAGCAGGGGACTTTAAAAAAGAACCTGCCGCAGATCATCGCTGCCGCGGAACTTATTATTAGCGCTTTTAAGAATGGGCATAAATTATTTTTTTGCGGGAATGGCGGTTCTGCGGCCGATAGTCAGCATATCGCAGCCGAATTTGTCGGTCGTTTCCAAAAAGAACGTAAAGCTTGGCCGGCCATTGCCTTGACCACCGACTCCTCAGCCTTGACAGCTTTGGGTAATGACTACTCCTTTGATATTGTTTTTTCCCGACAATTGCAAGCCCTGGGCCAGAAGGGCGATGTCCTGATCGCCATTTCCACCAGCGGCAGCTCCAAAAATGTCCTAGAAGCTGTCAAACAAGCAAAATCCATGGGAATGAAAAGCATTGGTGTCACCGGCGGCAAAGGCGGCCACCTGGCCACTTTAAGTGATATCGCGATCATCGCCGCATCCCCCAAAACCGCCCGCATCCAAGAATCCCATCTGGTTATCTTCCATACCCTCTGCGAATTAGTCGAAAATTCGCTAACCTAAAGCACTTTTAATTTTAAAAGCAAGCCCTCA
>CAZASA010000089.1:0-9383 GCA_964487685.1 uncultured Planctomycetales bacterium | reverse complement strand
TGGACCAAGATCCCGCTTTCCAAATTGATGCAGGCAGAAACGGAAAAATTGATCCACATGGAAGATGCCTTAAAGAAACGTGTGGTGGGCCAAGATGCGGCTATCGAAGCTATTGCCTCGTGTATCCGCCGTTCCCGCACCGGCCTTTCTGATCCTAATCGTCCGTTGGGTTCTTTTATTTTTGTGGGACCGACAGGGGTTGGGAAAACAGAATTAGCCAAATCCCTGGCCTGGTTTTTGTTCGATGACGAAAATGCCATGGTGCGTGTGGATATGAGCGAGTACATGGAAAAACACGCGGTGGCCCGGCTTATTGGGGCTCCTCCGGGTTATGTGGGTTATGAAGAAGGCGGCCAATTGACCGAAGCGGTGCGCCGCAAGCCGTATTCCGTCGTTCTTTTTGATGAGATCGAAAAAGCGCATGGGGATGTTTTTAATGTGTTGTTACAATTGCTCGATGACGGCCGTCTGACAGACGCTCAAGGCAGGGTCGTTAATTTCAAGAACACGATCGTGATCATGACCTCCAATATCGCGGCCGCGGAGGTCGCGGGATTGGATAATCAAAAAGAGATCGAAGACCGCATCCAGGAAGCTCTTCGCCGGCATTTTCGTCCGGAATTTTTGAATCGTATCGACGATATTATTGTTTTCCATCGCTTAACCATCAAAGATCTAAAGAAGGTAGTGGATATACAAGTTGGTATCTTGGCAGACCGCCTGAAAGCCAAAGGCATTGAATTAAAGTTGGCCGATAAGGCCAAAGAGCTTTTAGGCCGCCAGGGCTATGATCCGGTTTATGGCGCAAGGCCGCTAAAGCGTATCATCCAGAAATTATTACAAGACCCGATTGCCTTGCGCATGCTGCAGGGTGAATTGAAAGAAGGGCAAAAGATCAGTGTTGAAGCCCAAGGGGACGATCTGATCATTGAAACAAAATGAAAAAAATGTCAGAAAGGATTGGAGAACGATAAAATCGTGATAGAATGACATATAATCGTCAGGAGTTTGCACTGGTCTATGGGAAAAAGTTTCGATCCGCAAATAGTTAACCCTATCCTCATCGGATTTATTGAAGAATTGATCACGACAAAAGGTCTTCTGGTGCCGACCAAACCTTCTGAAGCCGCGGCCAAGCCTATTGATGAGTATGAAGGCCGCATGCGGATCAATGCCGCCGAGAAATTCGACGTCCCGGTGTATATCGCCGAGACTAATTTTTATTTAAGCCAGGGGGAGATGAATTCTCATCATTCGCGCGGCGCCATGATCTTCTATATGGATGCTGAAGTGGCGGACAAGGTTTTTAAAGCGGCCGGGCTTCAAGTGCCTTATGATGAAGATGACGGGTCTATGGAAGAGCTTTGCGGCCAATTGTGTCAATTGGTTGTAGATAACTTAAAAGATCAATTGGCCGCGGCAGGCTATATTACCTTTGTTGTCTCCAAACCGGCTGTTTACAAGAATACCATCCCGCAAGGGGTTGAATACAGCAAGGACCAGGACGAAAAGCAAGAGCTTTGCTTTTATTTCCTCAAACATAAAGCCGTGGTCATCGACTGGACCCTGGCCCCCATCCCCAAAAAATAATTTTTTAGAAAAATAAAATTTGCATTTAGAAAAATAAATGCTATACTTCAAATGTAAACGTTTACATAAAGATAAGGTTTATTGATCCATGGTGATCAATTTTTTTATCAGCTTAATGTAAAGCTTTACATCGTAATCGAAGGAGGAGCTCATTGGGTAAAAATTTGACCTTCGTCATTGTTTCCCTAATAATAGCCTTTAATTTGTGCTCTTCTCCCTCTTTGCCAGCCGCAGAGGTCTCCCAATCCCGCCGTAATGCCTTTTGGAATATGTTTTTTCAAGGTCATCCTTTGCCTAAACCGGCTTTTAAATTGAAATATCCCGGCCAATCCATCTTTATGGATTATAGCCAGTATGGGGATTTCCTAAATATAGGGCAAAATGATTATCGTTATGCCCTTAAAGATCCTAAAGGTTTTCAAAATGCTGTTGGTGAAGGGGTCTATCCCAATATCGAAGCTTTTAAGGATCCTAGTTATTACACATTGAATAAAAGGGGACTGCTTGACGCTTCACCCTGGAAATTTGTGCATTCCAGAGATTTTCAACGGGCTTTCTTTTTATGGGCCAGGGCCAAGGAAGACCCTGGAGTAAAATTGTATTTTATCGCCAGGGTCTTGGAAAGTGCCGGACTTCTTGAACAGGCGATCAAGTCTTATTACGCTTCCGTCGTTTTTTTTCCGCGTTCGGCCGCATGGGGAGCAAACCATACCTTTGTTTGGTATACGGCGCCCGAAGCTATTAGTTCGATCCAGCGCTTATGCAGAGACTATCCCGGTTTGCACTGTGAGCTCCAAGGAGCTTCTTTTGATATACACAATGGGGAAGATATCGATCTTAGCAATGATATTATCAAGGTCAATCCCGGAAAGATCGTCTTTAGAACTGTACAGGAAAAGATCAAGGAGATACCTTCATTAAGCACTCTAAAAATAGTTGAGACCCGCGGTAAGGCCAAGGTGAGGCTGATCAAATTCTCGAATGGTGAATGGCAAATGACCGTAGATGGAAAACCTTATTATGTCAAAGGCATCACCTATGCGCCCACCGAAATCGGTCTTGGACCGGACAACGATTTAAATTTTGATGCCAGATGGATGTTCAGCGATAAAAACAAGGACGGGATTATTGATGCTCCGTATACATCTTGGGTGGATAATGTGGGGAAAATAGGTCAAAAGAATCCAATTGGTGATTTTGAATTGCTCAAAGAAATGGGGATCAATACGATCCGGATTTATGTGCCCAATAATCCTATTAATAAATATGATCCAAGCCTGATCAATAAACCGCTTCTGCGCGATTTGTATCAACGATTTGGGATCAGGGTGATCTTGGGGGATTTTATAGGGGCCTATACAGTTGGCTCAGGCGCTTCTTGGGAAAAGGGGACAGATTATACAGATCCTAAAGAGCGGGCCAGGATGAAGGCGATCGTGAGGGCCAAGGTCATGGACCTTAAGAATGAGCCTTTTGTGCTCATGTGGGTCTTAGGAAGTGAAAATAATTTACCTTCGGATTATTTAGGGGTCAATGCCAGCCGGACCAATGCGTCCTCACAGCCGAAAGCTTACGCCCAATTTATCAATGAACTTGCCCAAATGATCCATGAGATTGACAGGGACCATCCTGTTGCCGTCGGGAATCTTGAATTAGGGCTTATCGATTATTATAAAGAATTCTCCCCTGCCATTGACGTGTTAGGGGTCAACTCTTATCGCGGGGCAGAAGGGTTTGGGTCTCTTTTTGCTGATGCCAAGGACTGGCTGGATAAACCTGTTTTGATCACTGAATATGGATGTGATGCCTATTGGGAGGGCAAAGGCCCTGATGAAGACAGGCAGTTAAAATACCTCCAGGGGAATCTTAGGGACATCATTTATAACATGCCCGGCGGGCCCGGGATCGGTAATACCATAGGGGGCGTTATATTTGAATACCTGGATGAATGGTGGAAAGCGCCCCATGATCCTTACAAGCATCATTCAACCGTTCATCAACAAACCGGATTGGCTCCTGACGGATATATCCATGAAGAATGGTTTGGGATCGCCAGTCAGGGCAGCGGCAAGGATTCGCCTTTTGAAAGGCATTTGCGTAAATCGTATTATTATTTCAAGAAGATCTTAAATGAAATCCCTGATAATTAATGCAGGAGGGCAAATGATCTATCCAAATTCCTTTAATCTTAGGTTAATGATAATGTCATGCATGGCGTTTGTGTTACTTTCATCAGGGCCCCTATTTGCCGAAGAATTCACACCTGCGATCGAAGCTAAAGCACTGGTCGATCAAGCCTGGGTACAGACAGGGCATTCTGATTATATTAAACTCGATCAAACTATTGATCAGCTCTTAAATAAATACGAGAGTAAGGCCAGGGAGCAAGGTCAACAACTTCATGGGTTCCCGGCCATTGATAACTACAATAATTACGAGATCATGAACGCGGTGGGAACAGCCTATTTTATCCGCGCAGAAGCTTTGATGCATCAAGGAAAAAACGACCAGGCCATTGCCGCGTTTAAAGAGCTGATCAAAGACTATCCTTACGCGCAAGCTTGGGACCCTAGCCGTGGCGCGTTCTGGAAGATCGCCAATAAAAGCCAGATAAGTATCGACATGATGACAGGGGTCCAGGAAAAAGAAGCGGGAAAAATACTTAATACCGTGCCAATCCTTTTTACACCGGGAACGGATAAGATCATTGATTATTCAACATACGGCACCTTCAGCGGTGTCGGCACCAAAGACTATAAGTTCCACATGAGCAATCCTAATATTCTATCCAAGGCTGTCGGCGAAGGGATCTATCCTAACACCGGCGATGTTTTTAAGAATCCGCAGTATGCGAAAGTTTTTAAAGAGGGCCGACTCAAAGGCGGACATTGGGACTTGGTCAATACAGCTGACCTTGAAGCGGCTTATTTTAAATGGGCGAGTGCCCCTGAAGACCCGGGGGTAAAGCTTTTTTATCTGGGGTATATTTTTGAAAAAGCCCAAATGTATGAGGAGGCGATCAAGGCCTATCATGCGCTGATCGTGAATTTCCCTAATACTGTCTCATGGACCTATTGGCAGACCAAATGGTATCCGGCGCAGGTTGCCGTATTCAAGATCAAATTTATTCTTGGGATGCATCCGGAACTTAATCTTCAATACATAGGAGGCAAGATCCAGGTCATCAATCAGGGGGAGCAGACAATTATCGTCACCGACCCGGGTGTCATTAAATATGGAAAGACATCCAAGAAAGCGATGTTAAAGGACTTGGGGCCGGTTATCAGGACCTTGGGGGGCAGTAAAACCCAATTAGTCCAGTACGCCAATGGCCATTGGCGGATGTTTGTCGACGGAAAGCCATTCATGATCAAGGGGATCACCTATATGCCGACCAGGGTAGGCGAAAGCCCGGACAATGGGACGCTTGTTAACTGGATGCAGGAAGACTCAAACCATGACGGGCTTCCTGACAGCCCTTATAAATCTTATGTGGACAAGAATGATCATAACAAGGGCCATCCCAATGAAGCTGTCGTCGGAGATTTTCAACTCCTCAAAGAAATGGGGGTCAATGCCCTGAGGCTTTATCATCAGCCCTTTACACCTGTTAAATCGGTATTGCGGGACCTTTATCAACGCTATGGGATCGGTGTCTTGATGGGCGATTATCTGGGCAAGTTTGCCGTCGGATCAGGAGCTGATTGGGCCACCGGCACGGATTATGAGAACCCTGACCAACAGGCCACAATGATGAAAAACGTTGAAGCGATGGTCAAAGAGTTCAAAGATGAACCGTATGTCCTTGTATGGGTTTTGGGTAATGAGAATAATTATGGCGTGGCGTGTAATGCGAACACTAAACCGGATGCGTTTTATAAGTTTGCCAATAAAGTGGCCCAAAGGATCAAAGCGCTCGACCCTTCCCGGCCTGTTGCTCTTGTCAACGGCGACGAATTGGATATCGAGAAATTCGCCGTGGATGCCCCGGACATCGATATTTTCAGCGCCAATGTTTACCGGGGAGAATACGGGTTTGGTTCATTCTGGCAGGATGTCCGACGGGTCATTGATAAACCATCGTATATCACCGAGTTTGGGGCGCCGGGATATTCGAATCAAAAGACCTTAGAGCAAGCTGAAGAAGAACAGGCCCAATATGATAAAGGCAATTGGCTTGATATCCTGGGTAATTCTGCCGGTAACCCGGACGGGGAAGGCAATGCCATCGGCGGGGTTGCGTTTGAATGGATCGATGAATGGTATAAGGGGTACACACCGTCCTATCATTCCGCCAAGACAGATGTGACCGGGCCTTTTCCCGGGGGATTTTATTTCGAGGAATGGTTCGGGATCACAGGGCAGGGAGACGGGAACCACAGTCCTTTTTTACGCCATTTAAAGAAAGCTTATTTTATGTACAAAGATCTCTGGAACGAGAAAACAGGCCTATGAAAGAAGTAATAGAACTGAGATTGAGAAAATTGGCCCGTCACTATGGGTTTGATGTGATCCCGGCTGAGCGGATCAAGGATGCTTATTTTGCCGGGGTCATTCCCTATATGACCCAGGAACAAAAACTTATCATTGATCATTGTAAGCCTTTCACCCAGACCGGAACTGAAAGGCTCTTTGCTCTTGTCCGCAGTGTTGAATATTTGGTCCGCAATGGTATTGCCGGGTCGATGGTTGAATGCGGCGTCTGGAAGGGCGGTTCGGTGATGGCGATGGCCATGGTGCTTGACTCTTTAGGGGAAAAGCGGGATATTTATTTATTCGATACATTTGCCGGGATGCCTCCCGGTGAAAAAGTGGATATCGATTTGGATGGCCGCAAAGCGGCTTGGTATGATGGATGGAATGAAGTTTCACTGACGGATGTGAAGCAAAATTTGGCTAGCCTTGAGAACACCGGGCAACGGTTCCATTATGTCAAAGGATTAGTCGAGGAGACCTTGCCCGGGCATGCCCCGGAAAAGATCGCCTTATTGCGGCTTGATACGGATTTTTTTGCGTCGACAAAACACGAACTTATCCATCTTTTCCCAAGACTTTGTCAGGGAGGGGTATTGATCGTTGATGATTATGGGCATTTTTTAGGTGCCCGCCAAGCGGTGGATGAGTATTTTTGTGAACATAATATCCGCATGCTTATGCATCGGGTGGATTATACGGGCATCATAGGGATCAAAGCATAGGTAAATTAGATGAAAATGACCATTCATGAAATTGCCAAAAAAGCGGGTGTTTCGATCGCCACCATTTCTCGGGCGACCAATCCGCAAACCAGGGACAAGGTGGCGGCGGATACCTTGCGCAAGATCGATCATTTAATGAAAAAATGTTCGTACACACCAAATCTTGCGGCCAGGAATTTAAGGCAGTCTTCCACTAAAACCATCGGGGTGGTGGTCCCTTTTTATCGGGATATTTTTTATAGCGCCTATTATATGCATTTTTTATCAGGGGTATCCAATACCCTGGAAGGGTCGGGTTATCAATTCAAATTAATAACCTTGAGCCGCCAACAGCAGAATTGGGACCATTTTGATTTCAGGTCAGGTGAGCAGGTCGATGGCCTGATCGTGAGCCTTTGGTTCAGGTATTTTTCAGGTAAGGAAGTATTAGAAAAGATCAGGGTGCCGACGGTCGTCATTGATGATTTTGAAGAAAACGTGAAAACAAAATTTATCTGCGGGGACCATTTCCTGGGCGGAAAAATTGCCGCCCAGCATCTGTATTCTAACGGACACCGCAACGTCGCCATTATCACGGGTCCGGCGTGGTCGCGGGATTGCCAGCAGCGGGTCAAGGGATTCCAGGCTTTTTGGCAGCAGCAAGGGGCGGCCCATGATCAAAGCCAGGTGATCACAGCGGATTATTTAAAAGAAAATGCGAAACAAGCCCTTGATCAAATCCTGAAAAAAGAACCGAAGGTGACAGCGATCTTTTGCTGCACCGATATTATGGCCAGCGGTGTGCTTGAAAGGCTCAAAGAACTGAATTTATCCTGCCCGCAGGATATGTCCGTGATGGGCTATGACGATGATTTTATGATCACGAACCGTTTTCCGCAGTTAACCTCCATTCATGTGCCGGTCTATGAGATGGCGCAAAAAGCGGCCCAGGACATCCTTGACCATCTAAAAAGCAAAGACCAAAAGAAATTCTTCGTGGGCACAGAATACCTGCCGGTGCATTTAGTCGAACGGCAAAGCATCATGAAAATATAAGCTGAAATTGGCTTGCCCCATCAATCTAGACTTGACAAAGAGCGGAGTTTTGATATACTTTTAGCAGTTGAACATTGAGAGTGCTAATTTAGTTTTGAGAAGGATCTTATGGCCAGACATTCTGACATACAGTTACGCAAAGACCGGATTTTGTCGATCGTGATCGGACGCTATATCAAGACTGTTTCTCCCGTGGGATCTCAATATATCACGGAAGAACATGACCTTGATGTGTCACCGGCCACCGTGCGTAATATCCTGGCGGACCTGGAAGAAGAAGGTTATTTGACCCATCCGCATACCTCGGCCGGCCGCATGCCGACCCAGCAGGGGTATCGTTATTATGTCGACCATTTGATGAATGAGATCCAGCTTCTGGAAGAAGAAAAGAAGAGGATCTCCCAAGAATATAAGCGTCATGTCAACCAGCTGGAAGACCTGATGGAAAAAACTTCCCAGGTAATTTCTGATCTGACCCATTATACCAGCATCGTATCGTTGGATGATGATAAGGGTCATCAGCACAAGATCATTTGTAAGGGTACCAATTATGTGGTGGGCTATCCGGAAAGCACCGATATTTTAAAGATCCAGGCGATCTTAAAGGTCCTCGAGGAAAAAGAGAGGATCATGGAGATCATTAACCGTACCTTAGAACAGAAGATCAAAATTTATATAGGCCATGAAATGGCCCTCAAGGACATGGAAAGCTGTTCCCTGGCAATTTCCCATTTTGAAAAAGATGGAGTGAAAGGACGTATCGCGGTATTAGGCCCCACACGGATGCAGTATGACCGCGTGGTATCGACCCTCGAGTATATCTCGCAGATTTTAAGTCGTTAACCGCCTGTAACCTCAATCTTACGTTAAAAAAATATGGATGAGACAAACAAAACACCTGAAGAAGAAATTTTGTCCCAGGAACCGCCTGCAGAGACTTCTGTTAAACAGAAAACGGCTAAGCCGGCGGATGATGCAGGGGAGTACAAAGATAAATATGTGCGGCTAATGGCGGAATTTGATAATATGCGCAAACGCCATGACCGTGAACGCATTGAATTGATCAAATACGCGCATGAGGAAGTCATTGTTGAATGCTTGAAATTATATGACGATTTGGAAAGATCGCTGTCGGCATTCAAATCAAAAGAAGGGATGGATGTCAATTTAGTCAAAGGTTTGGAAATGGTTTATAACAATTTGAAGGAATTGATGGGCAGGTATGAGGTCAAGCCCATTGATGTGAAAGGCAAGCCATTTGACCCGCACACCCAGGAAGCGTTGATGCAGCAGGAGACAGGGGAATTTCCCGACGGGGTTGTGATGGAAGAATTGGAAAAAGGATACACCTTGGGCGGTAAGGTGGTCCGTACGGCCAAGGTTAAGGTTGCGAAAAATTTGTAACGGGCCGACACAAGGTCGGCCCCTACGAAAATGCGTAGGGGCGGACTTTATGTCCGCCCGATAAAACGGGAGGAATTTATATGGGACGCGTAATAGGAATTGATTTAGGAACATCAAATTCAGCAGCAGCAGCTATGGAAGGCGGACGTCCGGTGA
>CAZASA010000088.1:0-9567 GCA_964487685.1 uncultured Planctomycetales bacterium | reverse complement strand
GTCTCATACATCGCCATTTATGGCGTCTCATACATCGCCATTTATGGCGTCTCTTAATACAGACGCGATAAATCGCGTCTCTACGAATAATGTTAATTCCCTCGGCTCCAATATCGTTCGCGAGATCGTCATTCCCGAACTGACCCGTGAAGTCAACGAAGACAAAAATTTCGCCCAATTACGCCAAGTCTACAATTCGCTTATTTTAGCCACATGGTATAAGAAAAAAATAAAGGACAGTATTTTAGAACAAGTTTATGCCGATAAGAAGAAGGTTGTCGGAGTCAATATTGACGACCCGAAAGAGACGCAAAGAATTTATCAGCGATATTTGCAGGCTTTTAAGAAGGGGGTTTATAACTACATTAAAGAGGAGGCAATTTCTGTCCCAGGTATCACGAGCAAGGAACAGGGAGTATTACCTAAGAAGTATTTTTCGGGGGGAGTAAGCTTTGCTGGAGAGGAAGGTGCGACAAATTATTTAGGTATTGATAAATTAATTGAGCCTGCCAATGCCGGTCAAGCGATGATAGCTATGGATCAGGAAATCGAAGGGAATCATAATTTAGCGATGATAACGGCTGACGCTGCTCCTGTTTCTAACGATAGGGCGATGACGGTGCGCCACGAGAAAAATACAAAAAAAATTATTTGGTCTAAACATTTGGAAGGCTTTATTGTTCATTCTTTAGATGTTGCAAAAAATATAGCCAGAAATCCTTTGAACGAAGAGCAAGCAGCTTTAATTCTAGAATTAGCGCAAGAAATTATAAAAGATGAAAAAGACAAAAATTTGGGGGATTTTGAAGTCGTAACATTCATGGAAGAAATGATAAAAGGTGGAGTAAAAGGGATTATAGATGGATCGTTTAAACAGGATACTGTAGAGCATTTAGGTGGAATAGGAGTAGCATCAACGGAAAATGGTAATATGTCTTTTGCTAGCGAATTGCTAACTGATGCCCAGAATGACCTTGATGCGAAAATTGTTCTTAAATTTACATTGATTCATGAGACAAACCATTTGCTTGATTTTAGAAACCCTGGTCAACGATTGGGATTAAAGTCATTGAACACTGATGATTTAAATAAAATCGAAGTCGTTGACTTACTAGAACGCTCGGCCATAGTTCGTACCTCAGCCTATTTTGATGGCGTGATTCTAACAAATGGTCCTAAATTTGCGGCTATTTATCATTTCCCAGGAGATCGTATTGCAATCTGGACAACCAAGGCTTCTAGATTGAGGCCTTGGCTATTTGAAGGTTCAGAATTTGCGAGGAAACCAGATACTACTTCTTACGCAAGGATAATGGACTATTATGATAAATTTGCCCAACGGCCAGGAGATGGGGCGATGATGGGGGAGGAGACATCGCAGAGTAGAGTGGATGAGGCGATGACGGCTGAAAAATTGGCTGAAGATATAAATAAATTAGGGTTGCGGCCGATCACAGCTGTTCAAATTGATCAAATCACGGAATATGCCAATAGAGTAAGCAATGATGTCACGTTATCGGACCATTCAATAGGCATGAACATAGGGCGAATTTACAACAGTGTTCAGGTCAAAGCTGAGACGACCCTGGACGAAGGTATTGAGCGATACGCGGGCTGGCTAACAATCCCACAAACAGATAGGTTAAAAAGCCATATTTCGACAAGAGTTGAAATGGTCCCTCAATCTGTGCCCAGTGATGAGCTTGTTTTCAAGATCCATTTTTTCATATCAAAAGGGCTTAGCAAAGACAGGGCGTATAGACCCAACAAGGCGAAGACGAGGGGGGAAGTGGATGGTGCGATGCAAGCAAGAAAAGACCTGGTAGATTCTTCCTGGATGGAGGTCATTTATGGATTAGGTGAGAAAAAGCAGTTTTATCCTTTTGTAAAAGAATTCTTAACTTTAAGCCATCCATTTGCTTTGAGTATTTTTGATGGGGTCGATCAATTATCTGACGATCAAATTATAAAGGAAGCGGACTTATTAATAAAAACACGACCGACTCAAGAAAATAATTTTTATGGAATAGGGATGGGTTTTTATCCCTTTACGTTGCGTCAATTATTTCTGAGGCCCTTTTCAGGGACCTACGGCATTACTCAAGGGTTGATTGCTGATTTGGGGCTCTTAGAAGAAGATATAGATGGAAGTTTAAAATCTTTTGGCCCATTGTTTGTTACAAATTATTTAAGAAAGAAATATATTATTTTTAAAGCGATCGGTATTTATTCCCGGAATAAGGATCTGATCATTATTGAGGACCATGATGTCCCTGAACTTGTTGATACGCTTTTAAAACCAGATGAGAAGAATGAAATAAATACTATGACTGCTTCCAGGTTATTAAACTATATGGGACCTATTAAATTGCTGAATGGAGAAGCCAGGAAGATATCTGCCGGGAATTTACTTAAGATCATACAAGGATTGACAGCCAAAAGCGAACAATGGCGTCAGATTTTTGAAAGTCCAGAATATTCAATCAGGGGTAGAGTTTCAGATTTAGTGGCCATTGTCAACAACGCCCAATTAGCGGATGCAGCGATGAAGGTATCATTACCAAAGGTATTGCAGGATATAAGTGTTACGGAACTTCCAAGGTTTTGGCAGATAAATGAGATCAATAAAGATGTTAAGCATCTTCAAGAAGTTAGGGATAAGGGCTTTAGCGCGTTATCTGATCCTGCAAAAAAGGTCCTTTTGTATCCTCAACTAGCTAATGCTAAAGGCGGTGTGGCATTTACGCCTGAAATCAATGCGGAACTGAATGTTTTTTTCCGAAGGTCTGTTTCAAATCCGAATGGACTATCTTTCAGTGGCGTTTACGACTTTATGGCCAATATTTATGAATGGAAAATATGGAACACCGTGGGTATTTCCGAAATGCCGAAAAATATCCAGGAAAATGCGGCAAAAATGTTTCCTGTAACAACAATGGATCTATATGATCCTGTATATACCATTCATAAGATGCTTAGGGGAATTAAACCGAATACTTGGGCAACTGAAGAATCTTTAGATAATCAATTTTTAGTGATGAAAAATCGTTTTAGGGACCCTGAGTATAATGATCAGGAAATTAACCGCTTAAAAAAGACAGCTTCGCCGCAACGGGGATCTCGTATAGAAGGGATTGATTACAATTCACCTGAAAATCTTGTTAGCAGGCTGACCGAAGTCAATTTAAGAGCATCTTTAAATTTAATTGAAAATGATGGGAAAGCGAAACAGTTATTCTTGGGCATCATGCGCATGGCGTGGGCTTGGGAAGAAGAAGATATGTATTATCGTGAGTTGTATTTTGATATGTTAGATGGGGTTTATGCGGGAGTAGGAGATGAACATGAATACGATAGTTCTTTAATTGAGTGGTATAGGATTGAAAATCCCGGCATGTGGTTTGGAGATGGGTATATAAATGAACCCGAAAGACAGGATTTGGAATGGTTGGTCCAAAAAGCCATGATGCCTCACAAGGAACATTTTGGCACATTGCATCCATATCTTTTGATTAAAGGAAAAGTGGAGCCTTTTAAAGACATTGATTGGTATGGATTGGAAGGCAGGACTGGTGCCCAAATCCAGGAAGCCGGAATGCGAATCTACAGTAATTTATCTGCAGCCAAAGCACAAGGGTTTAAGGGTGCCGATGATTTATGGCGTAAGATCAGGGTTCGTTTACAAAGACTACGCACTTCGGATGAAGCGATGGCGAAGAGAGAGGGCAGGACGGATGGGGCGATGAATAGTGAGAATCAGGACAATGCCGAAGGTTGGTCTTTTAATAGCCCTCAAAGGGTGAGGGCCATGAGCATTGACGACCCGCTTGATGTCGAGGATCTTATCAAATATATTAACAAAATTTATGCTCAGGATGCGTTTCTTCTGCTCTCAGAGAACCGAAACGCAAAGAAAGATGGCGTTATAAAAGCATACCGGTCTATAGCCCCTCAACTGCAGCTTTTTACTGTGAGGGAATTGCTAGATGCCGATTGGCTGCCTTTGAGCACTCCTCAAGAAGAACAGCCCACTTCAGTATCACAGGTTATGTTAGCTTTGCGTCGCGCCGCGGATGTTTTTGTTCCTGGCCCTAATAGTGATCAGTATCGGTTTGGGGCCGTGAGGTACGTTCTGGAAAGTTATAGGGATTCTATTCACGAAGGAATTGGCGTTACCTTTGATGAATTTATTGACGAATGGCTAGATCAGGACTTTAATCCTAAAACGAAGGTGAGGGTCAAGGTTAAAGGTTTGGCAGCATTGACTCGACTCACCTTAACAAATGTGGAGGCTCGTACAACCAAGAAAGGTGTTGCAGGTATTGTTGGAGACATTATCAGCGCCGATGGACCCATAGATCATTTAGAGAAGACTGTCATTTTGTACAAAAGCACTGTAGATTCTGTATTTACTGGGGAAGATGCGGCTATGACGGGGGAGAACTTAACGGAAAGTCTTAAGGCAAGGTTGCATGCGGTAAAACATCGGGATTATTTATCAACACATATTTTTCGCCAACTGGTCCATGCGTTCCCTATTCAAGGCAGGCTCACTTTTGTTCTTAATGATGGAGAGCGTAAAACAGGATTAATCGATTATAACAGGTCAAGGTACAATCAGTTTTTTTTGAAAGATGATCCGAAGGGGTTTCACTTAATGGACATTGGATCTGTTGAAGCAGAAGATTTAACTGAGAACGACATCAATTTTTATATTAATGAGGGGAGCCCCTATATTGTTAGTAATGAGTCAGGTACGGATACTACGTTAAAATCTTTACGAAGAGAAAATACCGGACGTGGGGATGTCCATGTGGGGGTGGCTGGCTTGTTTAATTTGGATGTTATTGCTGCCCGACGATCATTTTATGGGGTCATGGTAGATCGTGATAACAAAATTTCAAGATTTTTTGAAGAATTAGGCCGGATTATACAAGGGGCAAGTACCCGGGAAGATTTTATTACAAAATTTCTTGAATTTATTGAATCACCCAAGGGTTCTGGGTATATTTCTTCCAAAGAGTTAAGAAAGGATCTTTTAAATCCCAATGGATGGTTGGCAAATGAGGAATCATTCGCTTATATCAAGAAAATGTTTCAAGAAAAGAGATTGTTTTTTTATCGTGTAGATTTAAGAAATAATGATGTTTTTGGGAAGATTAGTGAATGGTTAGATGAAAATGGCCTTCGTGTGGATACGCTTTATATTTCCAACATCAGAGATTGGTTCTTCAAGAACTCCAAGGGGAAGATTCTTCAGGGGTATAATGATGCATTAAATAGGTCTCTGTCCTTGATTGCAGATTCAAGGACACAGATCATTGAGAGTGGTGAGGGATTGATTCAACATGTTGTTACAATTCAAAATGATCCATATTTTAATGGAGTGAAATTAAGACAACCGCCGACAGAAAATGAGGCGATGATAACCAGCCCCCCAACGCAAATGAAACAGGTTGAGACTACGAATCAGAGAATGGCGGGTTTAACAGACAAAGTAGAGAAAACCGGTGGTATTGATTTAACTCCTGCCAATATGAACCTACAGACTCAGAATTCAGGGGGTGAGATTCAATTTCAAATGGATCCGGCCATGCTAGAACGGCTGCAAAATGCGCCGGGCTTTGTGCCGGTGATCATCAATATCCAGCCAATGATTGACCTTCGCCAGTTCTTGGGCTTGGCTGAAAGTCCTGCCCGCCAGATGTAACGTTCACTTCTAACCCTATAGCTTGTATATACTTCTTGACTTATTAGCATCTTATATTAAAATCTTTGTATTAAAATTTTACTACTCAAGCTCTGCTATTTAAAATGGTTCTGGAAAGGTGTCGTTTCCTTAACTTTTATTAGAAAATCGACCTAGTTTTGGAGTTTTATGGACGTTTATCAAATCTTAACTGAAACAGCGCAAAAATTTGGTCAAAAGCCTGCTATTATATTTTCCGCCAAAGGCGGATCCGCCTCTGGCGGAAAAGATATTATTACTTTTAAAGACTTAAAAAGTAATGTATCTGCGCTGGCCCGTGGTTTGCAGGCGTTGGGTGTTGGAAAAGGCAGGAAAATTGCCCTTTATCTGCCTAATTGTCCTGAGTATGTATACAGCTATCTATCCTCCTTTATTATAGGCGCTGTAGTTATACCCTTGGATTATATGCTAAAAACCGACGAGTTGACGGCCTGTATCTCCCATGCCGAAGCAGACTTTGTGATCGCTCTGCCCAAGGCTGAAATTAATTGGGAAGAGATCCAAGGAAATATCCCTTCATTAAAGAAAACTATTTTTATAGGACCTGACTTTGAAGGTTTGTTCCAGCCAGGGGAGTTTAAGGCGCCCCAGATCGCGGAAACAGATCATGCCTTGATCATGTATACGTCAGGGACAACGGGGCAACCTAAAGGCATTTTACTTAATTATAAGCATTTGCAAGGCTCGCCCCAGGCGATGAAATATTTTGTTGATCTAAGCGAACGCGATGTGAAATTATGCGCGATACCCTTAAGCCACATCGGGGGATTTATCTATATCCAAAATTGCATTATTTTTGGTATTACTCTGGTCCTGATGGACCGCTTCCATCCTTTGGAATTCTTAAAGAATGTTGTCCAGCATAAGGTCACGTGTTTTCATATTGTTCCGCCTATGTACACGGCCTTGTTGACCCTGAAACATATTGATCAGTTTGACCTTTCCAGCTTGCGCTGGGTGGTGGTATTTGGTGCTCCTAATTCACCGGATATCCTGGAGCGCTTTCATAAGTATTGTCCCAATGCCAAATTGCTTAACGGCTGGGGTATGACCGAGACTTGCCCGCCTAATACGGTGACGCCGTTAGATAATCCGAAGATCGAAAGTGTGGGTAAAGTCGCACCTCATTGCGAGATTGTGATCCTGGATGAGGATGACAAGCCATTGCCGACGGGGGAATTGGGCGAGATTGCCATACGCGGCTGGGTGGTCATGGAAGGGTATTACAAAGATCCTGAAGGGACGCTTGCCGCCAAACGGGGCGGATGGTTCCATACAGGGGACCTTGGGCGTTTTGATCAGGAAGGGTTTTTATATATCGTTGGACGCAAGAAAGAAATGATCAAGGTGGCCGGGCAGATCGTTTATGCCCCTGAAGTGGAAGCAGCTTTATGCAAGCATGAAGCGGTTTTGGAGGCGGCGGTCATTGGTGTTGCTGATGATATGCGCGGGGAATCGGTCAAAGCCTATGTGGTATTAAAGGAAGGGGCCGCGATCGAGCCCTTGGAGATCAAATATTTTGTCCGGGAACATTTGGCGAATTTCAAAGTGCCGCAGACAGTCGAGATCCGTTCGGCACTGCCCAAGAACCGGACCGGAAAGATAGATAAAGAATTATTAAAAATTTAACCTTCCTAACACCCGGTGTTAGGAAGGTCTACTTAAGGAGAATCTTATGAGTACAGCAGCATCCGATAGAATGACCCGTGATGTGCATTTAAGCGGTAAAGACCTGATGGCCATGGTGCAATTAAGACCGAAAGATATCGGTTCTTATGCGATCGTTCCCGGTCCTAAAGAACGTTTGGATAGTTTGGTCAAAAAAATGGAGAATCCCGTCAAGAATTTTACATTTATGGAATACAACATGTTCACCGGGAACATTAACGGGGTGCGTGTGACCGCCATCAATGGCGGGCGTTTCGGGGCTGATACGGCCATAACAACGGAGATCTTATGCAGTGCTGAGGTCAAGGTGTTGATCCGTATCGGCAGCTGCGGGGCCTTGCGCAAGGACATTAAGATCGGGGATTTTATTTTAACCACGGGCTGTGTGCGCGGGGACGGTGTTTCTCCTTATTATGTGGATGACAAATTCGTGACATTGCCGGACGGTGCGATGACTCAAAAATTAGGGGCAATTGCTAAAAATATCGCGGCTGGCGCTGCTTTGACCGTGCATGAAGGCAAGGTGTGGTCTACCGACGCTATTTTGCGTGAAACCAAGGAAGTGGTCAATAAGGTGATCGATCAGGGCGCTATTGGGGTTGACATGGTCAGTGCTCCATTTTTGACCATTGCCCAGGTTTACAAAATTCCGGCGGTATCTATCTTGGCTGTTTCAGATAATTTGATCACCGGTCAGATGGGGTTCATTAATCCTGATTATTACATGGCTGAGGGGATGTTAATACAGATGGCCCTGGAATTGGTTAAACAATTAGAAGGGAAATGACCTTCCTAACACCCGGTGTTAGGAAGGTTTTCGGGTGTTGAAGGGGTTTATTATATGTTTGAATCTCCTTTATTTTGGCCGGCGTATATTAAAGACGAGACCTTGTTCGTTCTTGACGAGACCTTGGTCCCGGCGAAATTCAATTATATCCCGGTCAAGGATGTTAAAGGCGCGGTTAAGGTGATCCGTGATATGAAAACACGGGCCTTTGGGCAATTTTTGGTTGTGTTGAATACGTTTTTGTTGGAGTTAAACAATCAAGGGGATTTGATCGGGCATTTAAAAGAAGTGGCGGATAAGCTCAATAATTCCCGCCCCACTTTTCCCTTCGCGGAAGTGACAGGGATCATTGTGGGGGTGGCGCAAAAGGCTTCAGCGAACCAGGCAGATGTACGGATGGCGGTGATAAAGACGGTCCAGGGTTTTCTCTCCGGGATCAGGGCCAGACGGCTGCAACGGGTGGGGGAAATTGCCCAAGAGATGCAAGAAGGGGATCGTATATTGACCCATTGCAATGTCAGCGGCGAGCTTGCCATGGCCGCCAGCATTGCTTTAGGCAATGGTGCGCATGTCAAATTTTTTGCCACGGAAACAAGGCCGTATATGCAAGGAGCCAAGCTCACTGTTTGGGAATTGCAGCAAGCCCAAGTGCCGGTGACCCTGGTTGCTGATAACACGATCGCGTCCTTGATGGCTGATGGTTTGGTCAATAAGGTGATTATCGGCTCTGACCGCTCTGCGGCCAACGGAGATATTGCCAATAAAATTGGTTCCTATCAGATCGCTGTGTTGGCCAAGGAATTTAATATTCCGTTGATCGCCTTGACCCAGCCTTCGAACAAGGTGCCGACAGGCGGTGACATGCCTATTGAAATGCGTGATGCCAATGAATTATTGGTCTTTGGCGGCAAGAAAATATTTGGGCCCAAGGTCAAAGGGTTTTATCCGGGTTTTGATGTGGTGCCTCATCAATTGATAACGAAAGCGATCGCGATCCATGCAGGATTATAAAACTAAATCAATTATTTTATTTCAGGGCATTTTAAGCGCTGAATCTTTGAAAAAGTTAATATTGGCCAAGGATGAGCATGCCTTTGTCTGTGAAGGCAGACCGAGTTTGGAGGCAGGTCGAAAGACGTCAGCCTTGTTGTTAAGAAAAAGAATAATTCCAACGGTGATCAGTGACAATATGGCGGGTTTCCTGTTTTTCAAGGGATTGGTCAAGGAAGTAGTACTTGCGTGCCAGTACGCCGATAAAAAGGGTGCATTGTGCGATATGGGAGCATTGATATTGGCGGTATTGGCCAAGAAGCATAAAATTCCCGTTAAATTATTGACGGCCGAGCACCGGTCACGATTTTTG
>CAZASA010000087.1:0-9597 GCA_964487685.1 uncultured Planctomycetales bacterium | reverse complement strand
TGTCCATGTCAGTTGGCTGGACCCTAAAAAAGTGCGTCAGATCACCGTCGTGGGAAGCCAGAAAATGGTGGCTTGGGATGATTTGGATGCTGAGGGCCCCATCAAACTGTACGATAAGCATGTTGAAAAAACCTCGGTTTATTACGAAACTTACGGGGAGTTTCAACTACTTTCCCGTGAGGGAAGCATTACGATCCCCAAGATCGGTTTTAACGAGCCTTTAAAAACACAGGCGCAGTATTTTCTCCAGTGCGTTGAAAAAGGCCAGCCGGCCTTATTGGCTGATGCCGGTAAAGCAGCGGATGTGGTACGCACGCTGGTGGCCATCGGGGAATCTATCAATCGTGGCGGCGAATTGGTGAAGTTATGAGTTTTTTTAAACATGAGCGGGCGATCGTGCATGAGGGCGCCAAGGTTGGCGAAGCCACCCGTATATGGGCCAATGCCAATATCCTGGACGGGGCCGTCATCGGGGAACATTGCAATATTTGTGACGGTTGCTATGTGGAACGCGGAGGCATTATTGGCAACCATGTGACCTTAAAAAATGGGGTGTCGGTTTTCGACGGGGTGACGCTGGAAGACGATGTGTTTGTCGGGGCCGGGGCTGTTTTTATCAATGACCGCAATCCGCGCAGTCACCGCAGCGATGCCTGGGTTTTAGAAAAAACGCTGGTCCAAAAGGGAGCAACGATCGGGGCTAATGCGACAGTGATATGCGGTATTACCATCGGGACCTATGCCATTATCGGGGCCGGCACCGTAGTCCTCAAAGATGTCCCTGCCTTTACCATTGTCGTTGGAAATCCCGCGCGATGGGCCGGATACGCCTGCCGCTGCGGGCACACACTCAATGACGAGCTTAAATGTACTTGCGGTGCTTCCTACCAAATTATCAACAATAAGATAGCTATACTATGAGCCACCAAGTCTTAGTGGTGCCGGTCGCCTTTAACGAAAAGATCAAATTGGCTAATGTGATAGAACGGTTTCTTAGCAGCGGAATGCCGGCACGGGCGGATTATTTGATCGTTGATGACGGGTCGGATGACGGTACGACGGAAATGATCGCCACCTATAAGGACCGCGGGGTGATGAGCATTAAGCATCTTAAACGTCAAGGGGTAGGGGCCGCGATCCGTACAGGTATTGAATATGCAAGCACTCATGGCTATGCAATCATTGTGATCATGGCCGGTAATGATAAAGATAATCCTAAAGAGATCCCTCAGCTCTTGGAACCTGTTGTTCGTGAGGGTTATGATCTGGTGCAAGGCTCGAGGTATTTGGGTAAGGTTGGCTCCGGCGGGCAAATGCCTTTTTACCGTAAATTCGCCACTCGTTTACATCCGCTTGTCTTTTCATTTTTTACCGGTCGGCATTTGACCGATACAACCAACGGGTTTCGGGCCATCAGACTTGGGCTTTTCAAGGATGAACGGATCAATATTAAACAGGAATGGCTGGATACCTATGAGTTGGAACCCTATCTTATTTGGAAGGTGATCACTTTAGGGTATAAATACAAAGAAGTATTCGTGACCAAGATCTATCCGCCCAAGAAATTAGGCGGCTATACCAAAATGATCCCGATCCTTAGCTGGTGGAGTATACTAAAGCCGTTGTTTTATCTGCGATTGGGGATAAAAAAATGAAAGTCATCGTTGGGCTTATATTTTTTTTACTGGGAGTATTGATGCTGGGCGCTTCTTTTAAAGCGCAAGTTAAGATCAACGATCTCAGTCAAAAAAGTTCAGTGGCGGTTTTTGAGCGGTACAATAAATTTATCAAAGATTACCCGCCGTTGCAGATAATGGCAAATTCCATGAATTCGGCCGCTGGTGTTAAGAACAATTTAGGGATAAATATCAGTTTGGTATTGATCGTGGTTGGGTTCTTTTTGATCATGGGGACTTCGCCTTTGATGGGAGCTGTTTTTTTTGGTATTCTTCTGTTAGCCGTCGCCTTTTGGCTTAGGACTATCAGACTACAACTAAGTTAGGAACATATGAAACTATACGGCAAGAATCCGGTCATTGAACGGTTAAAATCAAATCCAAAATCGATCCGCCGGATCATGATCGATGAGGACCATGTGGACTTAAGTTATATCCGCAAGAAATGCAATCAATGGGGCATTGGTGTGCAAACAGTACCGCATTCCAAGATACAGCGCTTGGCCCAAAACTTGAACACTCAGGGGATCCTTGCTGATATTGAAGATTTTTCCTATGTCCAATTGGAAGATCTGCTGGAAAATGCTCTTGATAAAAAACGTGTACCGGTCTTTTTGGATAACCTGAACGACCCTCAGAATTTAGGCGGGATTATCCGTTCCTGCGGCGCTTTGGGAATATTTGATATTGTTATCCCTACCACCGAATCAGTGAGCGTGACTGAGTCTGTGCTTAGGGTCGCCTGCGGCGGTGAGAATTATTTAAGTGTGGCCAAGGTCTCTAATTTGGGCAATGCTATTGAAAAGGCCAAGAAAATGGGTTTTTGGATCATGGGGACTGTTGTTGAGGACGCGAAGAGCCTGACAGAAGTCACCTTGCAGTATCCCTTGGGGCTGGTGATGGGCTCCGAGGAAAAAGGGGTCAGGGATATCAATCTTAAAAAATTGGACATGCAGGTGATGGTCCCTATGAAAAATCAACGCATGTCGCTTAATGTCGCTCACGCGACGGCTATGGTGTGCTATGAAATCGTCCGTCAAAAGAGATAAGAAAAGTTCTCCTCAAGTCGCTGCTTTAAATTTTTTTGCCGAAGCAGGGCTTTTAAAGCGTGTCAAGCGTAGCGGCTGGTGGGTGGCAGGGATCAAAGACCCTGAATCCGTTGCTGAGCATTGCTTCCGATGTGCGGTGATCGGCTATTACATTGCTCACTGTGAAGGAGTAGATCCTTTTAAGGTTGTCACCATGACCCTGTTCAATGATATCCATGAGGCCAGGATCAATGATCTTCATAAAATGGGACATCATTATATCGATTTCCGTGACGCTGAGATCAAGGTATTCCGTGACCAGATAGCCTTGTTGGATGTAAGGGTCAAAGCAGCTTTACAGGCGATGCGCGGGGACTATGAAAAGCAAGAATCTGCGGAGAGTATTGTGGCCCGTGATGCAGACATATTGGAATGTTTGGTCCAGGCGAAAGAATATGTGGACCTTGGGGCCCCGGTGGCAAAGACCTTTTTCAAGCGCGCTCCGAGCCATTTAAAGACTATTACCGCCCGAAAACTTTGGAAGCAGGCACTTTCCTGGGACAGCCATGCCTGGTGGCAGAACGTGGTTAAATTTGAACGATAGAAAGTTAATCTATAATTGGCGTGTTAACCTTTCAGTGGTAACATAATAATATGCTACGTATCGGCATTGCTGCCAGCAAGATGTCCAAGGGAAGTTTATTTAACTATAATCTTTATGTTATTTTGATAGCTTGTTTGTTTTCTATTTTTGTGTTTTTTATTTGCGGATTTTCCATCTTGCTGATCGTTTTTTTGGTTTCATTGCTTTTACACGCCTTGAAGCCTGGGGACATCCAAACGGGATGGGTACATATGTTCAAGATCTGTTTGATCGTGTTAGCTTTCGTCGTTGGGATCTTCAATATAGCCGCGATCTTAAAGAATATCCAATTTACCAAGACTAAAATATGATCAAAAATAAAGTTAGAAAAGCAGAGGACCAGATAGAGAAGGAACATATCGAGTCAAAAATGCTCTTTAAGATCGTTTTTGACCATTCTCCTTCCGCGATCACGGTCACGGACAGCAATGAGATGATCGTTGCCTGGAACCCCATGGTTGAAAAGATGCTGGGCATGACCAGGGCGGACCTTTTTAACAAGCCGGTCAGCACCCTGTACCCTCCCAAAGAATGGAAGCGCATGCGTTCGTTGAACATCCGTCATCGGGGCATGCTTTCCAATATCGCCACCAAGGTCATTTGCAAGGACGGTTCCTTATTGGATATTAGCGCTTCCATATCGGTGTTAAAGGACAGTAAAGGCAAGGTGATCGGATCCATTGGAATTCTAAATGATGTATCTCATCAGAAATTTGTCGAGCATCAGATGCGGGAATCTGAGAATAAATTGCGGATCATTTTGGACAATTCCGCTGCCGCCATTACCATGACCGATGAGAATGAACAGATCATTTCCTGGAACAGTTTTGCCCAAAAGCTTTTCGGCATGACGGCCCAAGACCTTCTGTTAAGGCCGGTCAGCAGCCTGTATCCTCCGGAGGAATGGAAAAGGATCCGCGGCTTGAATATCCGCCAAACCGGATTTATGCACCATGTTCCGACCAGGATCGTCCGTAAGGACGGGACGATCATTGATGTGGACCTGTCGGTCAATGTGCTCAAAAACGAGCAAGGCAAGATCGTGGGATCGGTGGGGATGGTCCAGGACATCACGGAACAAAAACGTGCCAATGAATTGATCCTGCAGGCCAAATTGGCGGCGGAAGAGGCCAATAATGCCAAAAGTGTTTTTCTGGCCAAAATGTCGCACGAGGTGCGCACGCCGATGAATGCCATTATCGGCATGATCGACCTGACGTTGGATACACCGCTGAATGATGAGCAAAAAGACAATTTACGGGTCGCCAAGGATGCCGCTGATAATTTGTTGAGTTTGATCAATGATATTTTGGACCTCTCCCGCGCCCAGGCCGGCAAGGTGGTCATCGAGGAGATCGAGATCAATGTGCCTGACATCGTCAAGAATGTCTGCAAGGGCCTCATGATCCTGGCGCGCAATAAAGGCGTTGACGTGATCTGGTCCATAGACCCTGCGATCCCCAGGCTTTTGATCGGAGACCCTGTCAGGCTTCGCCAGATCATCATCAATCTGGTGAATAATGCGATCAAATTCACCCATAAAGGCAAGGTGCAGGTCAATGTGAAATTAAAAACATTGACGGATAAAGATTGTGAAGTTATCTTTGAGGTGATCGATAACGGCATCGGTATCTCGCCCAGTAATCTTCCCCATATCTTTGATGTGTTTACCGACGCCCATAAAAGTACTGCCCGGCGATACGGCGGTACTGGTTTAGGCCTGGCTATTTGCAAAAAGATCGTGGAAATGATGCGCGGGAACTTTGAGGTCGAGAGCAAGGAAGGGGTAGGCAGCACATTTCGATTTACCATTATTTTCGGTTTCCAACCTGAATCCTTGGAGAATTCAAACGGTGAGCCTAAGAAAACGTCAGCCGCAATCGGGACTGCTTTACCGCCGTAATTGAACAATTTACGTATTTTGCTGGCAGAGGACAATACGGTTAATCAGCGTATTGCCATGAGGATATTGGAAAAAATAGGCTGGAAGGTCACCGCTGTCAGCAATGGCCAGGAAGTTTTGAATATCCTTAATAATCAAACCTTTGATGTGGTCTTGATGGACGATAATATGCCCCTGCTTAGCGGGGTCGAGACGACCCAGGTTATCCGCCAGGAAGAAAAACAAACCGGTCTGCATGTACCCGTTATCGTGATGACGGCCAATGCCATGGCCGGGGACAGGGAACGGTATCTTGCTTCGGGTATGGATGGGTATGTTTCAAAGCCTATTGACCGTACTTTATTATATGAGGAAATTGTTAATTTGGTCACTCAACGTTTAAAGAATTAATATAATTAATGAAAGGGATATTATGAGCGAAGAAATTGTTGATCTTAAGGAAGTTTTAGAACGTGTCCAGGATGACAAGGAGTTGCTTAATGAACTATTTGACATCTACCAGGATGATTTTGTGATCAAGCGCAAAGCCCTCGGCGAGGCCATTGCTGCCAATGATATCACCAAGATCAAGGAAATCGCTCATTCGATGAAAGGTGCTGCAGGGAACATCTCTGTCAAGCCTTTGCACGCGGCCTGCCTTAAATTGGAAAGCCTGGCCAAGGCTGACAAGACCGACGGGATGCAAGAGGTCCTCACGATGATCGACGGGTATTTTGAAGAGGTCAAGGTCTTTGCCGCGCGATTTAAAAAGGAATTAGCCGGTTAATCCTTTGCCCCATCCTCCAAGGTCTGCCAAATTTACCAAGCTGATTACTGGGTTAATTTATGTTCTGGATTATTGTCTTTAGTTTCGGGGTCTTGATAGCATTGGCCATCGCCATCTACATGATGCCCTCTGAATCGGCCAAGGCCAAGAAGAAAAAGGAGAAGGAAAAAAAAGCGGCCCAAACAGAAGTAACGGCTGCCTTGGTCGTTTCCAAAGACTGGAAATCTATCGCCGAGCGCTGGGAAAAACAAAACCAGTCCCTCCAGGGTGAGATCGAGAAAATGAAGATGGACCAGCGCAGGGTCCAGCAAACGATCGAAGAGCACAAGGACGAGGCCAAGGATTTGGTCGAGAAATTGGCCCTTGAAAAAAGCTGGCGTGAAAAAGAGCAGGATACGTTGGAAAAATTCAAGCATCATGAGAAGGACCTTAAGGAACAGATCTATCGTACGGAAAGCGATCTTGAAAAGGAACATTCTAATCGCCTGAGGCTGGAACGCGAATTGCAGGAGATCAAGCTTAAATTTGACCAGGTGGTGGAAGAAAAAAGGCAATTGTCGATCAAAGCCATGAGCCAGGAAACCACCTTACAGTCCAATGCCCGTGAGATCAAGGACTTGAAGTCCGAGAATGTCCAGCTCAAGGAAAAGCGGGCAGACATCCAATGGGTGGCTAAAAGCGAATATGATGAACTAAAAAAGGCCTTTGCCGCCAAAGAAAAAGAACTTGGCCCACGTAAAGAAACTAATGGATAAATTCCCATTTGCCCTTCGTACCAATTGGCCGCAGGAAACTAACGCTGTCAATAAAGTTATTGAAAACTTAAAAGAACGCGGCATTGAGATTTTGGACCTTACTGCGTCAAACCCCACCAATAACGGTTTTAATTACCCTGAATTATTGCTTCCCGCTTTGAATTCTTTGGATAACCTGAATTATGAACCTGATGCCTGCGGAAAGATCCAGGCCAGGGAAGCGGTGGCTAAATACTACGCTCATCAACAACAATTGATATCGCCCCAGGACATCATCCTGACGGCCAGCACTTCAGAGGCGTATTCGTTTTTGATGAGGCTATTGGTCAATCCCGGTGAGAAAGTCCTTGTTCCCCGGCCCAGCTATCCCTTGTTCCAGTTTTTATTGGAGATCAATGATGTTGATTTTGCCCAGTATCCTCTTGTTTATGACGGTCAATGGCATTTGGATTGCCAAGCTTTGGAGGGCCTGGTGGATGCCAAAACAAAGGCCATCATTTTAGTCAATCCTAACAATCCCACCGGTTCCTATATCAGCAATAAGGAACTCGCGTTTTTAAATGACCTGTGTTTTAAACATAAGATCGCCATCATTTCCGACGAAGTTTTTTTTGATTATGCTTTAGCTCCGGTTGAGCGTGTCAGTTTGGCCGGCAATCAAACGGCATTGACCTTTGTATTGGGGGGCTTATCCAAGACCATGGCCCTCCCGCAAATGAAATGCGCGTGGATCCTGGCTAGCGGCCCGCAAGAAATCTTGCAGGATGCAAGGTCTCGTTTGGAGATCATTGCCGATACTTACTTGTCAGTAAATACACCCGTACAAAACGCATTGCCATTTTGGCTGAAACATGCCTCCCAACTGCAGGAACAGATCATCGCCAGGGTCAAAGAAAATGGGCAATGGCTTATGGCGCATTTGAAGGAACACACCCAGGCCCTTTCTTTTGAGGGGGGATGGTATGTGACCTTACGTATCCCCGCGGTCAAATCTGAGGAAGAATGGGTCTTGGAATTCTTGAATGAAGACCATGTTTCGGTTTATCCGGGATATTTTTTTGATTTTGAAAAAGAGGCTTATATTGTTTTAAGCCTGTTGCCGCCGGCGTCCATTTTCCAGGAAGCCGCCGGCCGTATTTTAAAAAGGCTGGAGAGGGTTTAAAAAGACCGAAAATTCACACAATAGATAAGTAATTTGTTAAAATACCCGCACTAAGGAGCAATATGCCTAAAAGACCGAATTGGGACGAATATTTTCTAAAGCTGGCGATGCTGGCCTCAGAGCGTGCCACCTGCCCGCGCATGCATTGCGGCGCTGTGCTGGTCAAGAACAAGAATGTCATTGCCACCGGATATAACGGCTCCATACCAGGGGATGAGCATTGCGAGGATGTGGGATGCTTGCTCGTGGACAATCATTGCGTACGTACCGTCCACGCCGAAATGAATGCCATTGTCCAGGCAGCCAAACGCGGGCACTCCGTCGATGGCGCGACGGCCTATGTCACCAATATGCCTTGCACCACCTGTGCCAAGTCCCTGATCACGGCAGGGGTCAAGAGAGTCGTGGTGTTCTCAGATTATCACGATACCATGGCCATGGAATTCTTTAAAAAAGCCAAGGTCACCATTGACCGCATCGATATCCCTGAAAAAGAGATCCATTACGACCTTAAAAATTATTCTTCAGCCAGGTGACCATGAGCACACATCCGATCAAAATATTGATAGCTGACGATGAAGACGTGGTCCTTGAGATCATGGCGCGCAAGATCGCTTCCCAGGATTACGAGGTCATCACCGCCAAGGACGGCCAGGAAGCGTGGATGAAGATCGTCAACGACCTTCCTGATGTCATCATCCTGGACTTGAACATGCCTAAAATGGATGGATGGGCGGTATTGACCAAACTTCGTCAAGAGCCGCCGACCAAACGGTGGCAGCCGGTCATCATTGTTTCCGCCATGAACGAATTAGGCAGTTTCAAAAAAGGCGTGGACCTGGAAGCTGACCATTATCTGACCAAGCCTTGCCCTATCGAAGATATCCTTAAGGCCATCCGCCTGATGCTGTCGTTGATCCCTCAACGCAATACTTAAAAGCCATGCCCCCAATATTGATCTATATATCCATACTCCTTGCTGTGATGATGGCGGGATATGTTGCTTTGGTCCGTTATCTGGAAACTAACGGCGTTTTTTTTCCCAATCGCGGATTTGAAGTAAGTCCGTCGGTGATGGAATTGCCCTGGGATGATGTTTATATCAAGACCAGGGACAATGTTAAGATCAATGCCTGGTTCTTTAAGAACCCTCAGGCCCGCTCTACACTTTTTTTTGCCCATGGCAATGCCGGCAATATGAGCGACCGGTTGTTCAAGGTCAGGTTCTTCTATGAGCTTGGATTGAATGTGTTCATTTTTGATTACCGCGGTTACGGCAACAGTGAGGGTAAACCCTCCGAGGCGGGAATTTATTTGGATGCCCAAGCGGCTTATGATTATCTGCGTGCGCGCGGGGACGTGGACATGGCAAAGATCATCTTTTTTGGTGCTTCATTGGGAGGGACTGTGGTCATAGACCTGGCAACGGTACGCCAGGCGGCATTGCTCGTCGTGGAATCATCGATCACCAATGCCAGGGACATGGCCCGGATCTATTATCCTTTTGTCCCCTTTTTTTTATTGAGCCTTAAATTTAATTCTATTGAAAAGGTCAGGAAATTGAAGGTGCCAAAATTATTTATCCATAGCCCTGAAGACCAGGTGGTGCCTTTCAGGATCGGCCAAAAGCTATTTGAAGCTGCAGGGGAGCCAAAGGAATTTTT
>CAZASA010000086.1:0-9702 GCA_964487685.1 uncultured Planctomycetales bacterium | reverse complement strand
TTGGCTCTGAGTTACTGTATTCAATTACAACCTCCACTTTATTAAATTCTTTGGCACCTTCATCTTTCTTTGGTAAATCTGCATTAGGTACTAATTTATTGAAAACCGCAAGCATGACTTGTTTATCTTTGTAAGCCTCTAAAGCAACGTGATAAAGAAAATCAACTCCCTTATTTAGTTTCTTGGCATAATTCAACGCCTGTTCAAGTCTTCGCTTTTCTGGATTAGCCGGTCTTCCATGAGGGTTACCACTAACACCAGGAATCCAGTTTGGATTTCCCCTTGAATTTGTTTCAATTTGTTTATCTAATGATTTCATAATTAATAATATTTATACCTTATTTATAACTCTTCATACTCCATCCTAATAAGAGTTCTTGCCTTTTTTATAGTGTACTTAAATTCTTCCCAATTTAATTTATATGCTCTAGATGTAATTGAAGCTCAATTAATTTTATTGTATTTGTGTTGTTTTGATAATTAAAATAATTTACACCCTATTGCTTAACGTCTTTCGGATTCCTTCAAACCGTCCCTGCAGGCTGTTGATTTGCAAAGATATTACCTTTTTTCAACGCTTTACTGACCGTTGACCTGTCACACCCTATTGCTTTGCCAATCTTACTTAAAGATAACCCCTTTTGTCTTAACTCAAAAATCTCCTCAAAGGCTGCCTTTTGAGGCCGTCCCAACTTAATGCCACGACTTTTTAGATGATTGAGTTTCAATTTTGTACGCTCTGAAATCATATCCCTTTCAAACTGAGCAAAGGCAGAAACAATATGGAACATTAATTGGCCGGTGGCCGATGTAGTATCAAAATCTTTTTCTGTATAACTGATAAAATTAACACCCTGCTCTTTGAGCAAAGCTATCGTATTAACCAATTCTTTAAGACTTCTGCTGAACCTGTCCAGCTTATAAACCAGAATTGTGTCGATCTTACGTCTTCGGGCATCTTCCAAAAGACGCTGATACTCAGGACGGTTCTGTTTTAATGCACTCTCTCCCTCATCAACGTACTCCCCAAATACTGTTAGCTTTTGTTTTTCGCAATAATTCCGTAACTGGTCTAACTGCTGGATTGACGTTTGGTCTTCTGTGCTGACCCTTGCATAAATTCCGACGTTTTTCATTTTGACTCCTTTTTGATTTATATACTTTTAATTTCCCTACTTTATAGGCTGCTTTTACTTATTTAATAAAGCCAGCGATTAATAACCATTCAGTCTTTGGAGACTCTTTCTCAAAATCAGCCTTAAAAAGAAATTATCTCCGACAACCTATTTTCTAAAGCCAAGGCGTTCAGGCGCAGGGGGCTTTTAGGGTTTTTCCCGCTTCCTGCTTAGACATACCTGCTTGACCCTATCCGAGCCGTATCGGTCTTAGCTTGATTTATAGCCCGCCGAGCTAAGAGGTCATTAAAGGCGGTAAAGACAAATAAAAAAGCCCCCGAATAGACCTTTGGAGGCATAGAAATTTTGTAACCCAAATTGTAACCCACAGCTTGGTAAATACGGGTAAAACAGAGGAATAATGGGGAAATGGCAAAAAAGAACGCTATCAGCGTCTTACGACGGATAGCGTCGATGAATTGTACTGGTAGCCCCAACCGGATTTGAACCGGTGTTTTCTGCCTGAGAAGCAGACGTCCTAGACCAGGCTAGACGATGGGGCCGAAGGTTTGTTGAATGGTAAGGATATCTTAAAGCTACTTAATCGTCAACAAATATCTGGACACTTCGCGCCATAAATTTATAATCGAATTAGTCGCCAACTACCATTTCCAGGAGAGCCTCTTTGTCTACCAGTCTCAGCATCGGATTCAGCCAACTACCTGACCCGCCCAAAGCCATCTTGCAAGCCTGTGTGCAGGTGAAAAACCAGCTTAATTCCGCCGACACTGACCTGGTGATTGTCTTTGCCTCTCCTCAATATGTTGTTCCTGAAGTGCAGGCGGTGATCACCCGCACCCTCAAGCCCAAACATCTGGTCGGCTCTTCCACCGGCGGCATCATTCTCTCCAACGGAGTGACCAATCGCGGCATTGCCATCGTGGGCATTAATTCCGACGATATGCGCTTTGGGGTATCCGCAGAAAGCGATTTCAACATTAAAGATATGCATAACACAGGCTTTGACCTGGCCCGTAAAGCGACCCTGGACTTAAAGGCCTCTCATCGGGAAGTGTTTATCACTTTTTCGGAAGGCATCGAAAAAAACAGTTCCCATTTTATCCGCGGCATTAAAGAAGTGCTTGGCATAGGTTTTCCTGTGCTGGGGGCCATTTCCAGTGATGATTTCAAATATAAAAAACTTTCCCAATTCTTTCAGGACCAGATCTTGCAAAATTCCACGGTAGGTCTTTTGCTGGGGGGCACCTTCCATCTGGCCTTGGGCATGAAGCATGGATTTAAACCATTGGGTAAGCCCCGTTTCATCACCAAGGTCGACGGGTATATTATCCGTACCATTGACAATAAACCGGCTGTTGAGATCTATAAACATTTTCTGGGAGAAGATGCTGAAGGCCTAAAAGACGTCACTTTAAATTCTTATGCGGCCATGTATCCTTTAGGCATTTACTTAGAAGAGTCCCGCCAATATTTGTTACGCAACATTATTGACATCCTGGAAGACGGGAGTATCGTATGTCATGAGGGTGTCCCGCTGGGCGCCGAAGTGCATTTAATGATCAGCAATAAGGATTCTTGCCGTAACTCCGCCATTGACGCGGCAGAGTTGGTCAAAGAATCCTTGGGCGACAGGCAGGCCAAGCTTGTGATCATTTTCGAGTCGCTGGCCCGCCACAAGATACTGGGTCGTGACGCTTTCAACGAGATTCAGTCCATCAAAAATGTCCTGGGCTATACGACCCCGATCATCGGCATGTGCACCTACGGTGAAATAGGGCCCTTTAACACGATTGATAATATCAAAAATGTTTATTTGCATAACGAAAGCATCCTGATTATGGGCATTTCATAGGTCCTATGAACACAACCGACCTCCCAACTCTCCTTGGTATCGTCATATTCATCCTGATCTGTGCGTTGATCTATCTTTTTGCGGCTTTTATCATTAAAGACAGCACCATCAATAAAATGAAGGAAGAGCACAATAAGCTGATGCGCTCCTTTAACGACCTCGACGAGCAAGCCAAGTTGATCGTCCGGACTGACCTGGAGCTCAACAAGACCCGTGAGGAAATGGACAAACGCCTTAACGGCTTAAACGCCCTTCAGAGGACATCCCGGCAGATGAGCCAGGCGCTTAATGAAAGCGAGATCTTCCAAAGAATTTCGCCGGCGCTATTTGAAGACCTTGGATTTGCCCACATCCTGATCGCCTCCAAGAACGATGAAAATGTCATGAAGGTCCGCCTTAATGTCGGATTTAAAGATACCCGAATTGAGACCATGTTCCGGGAGATCGACATTGACGATTTTCTAAAGCAAACCACTCAAACACTGTCTTCCAACAATGCCCCCAATAAGTCCAAAGAAAAAATAATCCGGCTATTTGAATCGGAACATTTTATCCTCTCTCCTATCCTCACCCAAACGGGCAGCATCGGGTTTGTGTTCGTAGGCAACCGTTACAATGCGCCTGCTGTCACCCAGGGTGAAGAAGAATTGATCACCATCTTAGCCGGGCAGATCGGCCAGTCCATTGAAAACGCCCAGCTATTCGAAAAAGTCTTCCGTTCCAGCCAAGAGCTCGAGTTAAAAGTGGCGGACCGCACCAAGCAGCTGGCCGGCGCCCTGCAAAAGGTCAATGATATCAGCAAAAAGAAATCAGAATTTATTTCCGCTGTTTCCCATGAGCTCAGGACCCCCTTGACGTCGATCAAAGGCTATGCCGCCATTTTGATCGCCGGCAAAATAGGTGAACTGCCCACCGCGGTCAAGGAGCGTCTGACCAAGATCAATTCCCATTCTGATAATCTGGTGGGCCTCATCAACAATCTGCTGGACATTGCCCGTATTGAATCCGGGCGTCAGGAAATGAAATATGCCATTTATAAAATTCACACCATGGTCGATAATGTCACCGACCTGTTGACCCCTCAGATCACGGCCAAGGGCATTAAGTTACAGTTGAAGCTCTGCGACCAAATACCGGATATTTATGTGGATGCCTCGCATGCCGAACGTGTCATGATCAATCTGTTGAGCAATGCCATTAAATTCACACCCCAAAACGGGACCATCACCGTGGAAGTCTCCCCCACGCTTGATAATGACTATGCTGTTTTCAGTGTTACTGATACAGGAATCGGGATCCCTGCTTCAGAGATACAAAAATTGTTCAATGAATTTTTCCGTGTCGACAACGAGATCAACCAGAATGTCAAAGGTACCGGTTTAGGGCTGGTCCTGGCCAAGAACATTGTCCTAGCCCATCATGGCAAGATCTGGGTCCACAGCAAGGTCGGGGCCGGAACGACGTTTTATTTCACCCTGCCTTCGACACAAAAGGCCTTTGAGAACCGCGTGAATATCGAGAAAAATTATGCGTAAAGAACGTATCCTGATCATTGATGACGACCCTGATATCCGCGATGTGCTTGACCTGAGCCTATCCGAACACTACAACGTCTTTGCCGCCCGCAACGGCAAAGAAGGGCTGGAAATGGTCAAATCCAAGAACCCTGACCTGATCATCACCGACTATAATATGCCGGTGATGAACGGCCCGGAATTCTGCCTTCAATTAAGACGGGACATTTTACTGCGCCATCTGCCCATCATCATGCTCACCGGCAAAGGCGAGACCAAGGACATGGTCTATGGGATAGAATCAGGGGCGGATGATTATCTGATCAAGCCATTTGAACCTGAGACCTTATTGGCCCGCATCCGCATGATCTTAAAACGTACCACCCGTTCCCTGGACGCCAACCCCCTGACCCATTTACCGGGCAACTCATCCATCATGGAAGAATTCCAAAGCTATATCGACGCTGATAAGCCATTTGCCGTGGGCTACGCGGACCTTGACAAGTTCAAGGTCTATAATGACAAATACGGCTTTGAGCACGGCGATGAGATCATCCGGGCCCTGGCGCGCATCCTCATCGATGCCACTCAAAAATCCTGCGGGCAGGATGCTTTTGTCGGACATATTGGCGGAGATGATTTTGTTTTTATCTGCAGCGATGATAAGGCGGATGCTATCAGCCAATATACGGTTGATGAATTTGACAAGCAATCCCCCACCTTCTACAGCGTTGAGGACCGTATGGCAGGCTTTATCACCGGTGTTGACCGTCAGGGCAATGCCATCAAAGCGCCCCTGGTCTCTGTATCCATCGGGATCGTCAGCAATGTCTACCAGAAGATCACCCACGTGGCCCAGATCGGTGAACTTGGTGCGGAGTTAAAGAAATACGCCAAATCCGTCGGGAAAAGTAATTTTCAACGGGACCATCGAAAACCTAAATAACATCTTCCTTTAACCTAATTACACGCATCCACATTAACACTACAATATTGTCCGGGTATCCCATTCCCACAACTGCCGCAGCAACTCGTCTTGGATACTGGACACGTCGTTACCCTTGCGCCACTACAAGCATCGGTGCCTATCTGTGTTGACGACACATTATGATCAACACCATTAGGGCAAGGTGTGCCATTAAATGTTCCGACGCTGGTCGCACACTGACCATTAAAATTACATGTATGTCCGGCACAAGATTCGCCTCCGGACGTACCGTTAGGAGCAGCGCATCCCACACAGGCAAAGAACTGTTGGCCGCATTGACTATAGGTATTCATTTGAAGACACCGTGTCCCGTCTTTGGAAAGTGTCGTAACACCATCCTCGCAATGCGCCTGACAAGGCACTTGGCCGCACTCAGAGGATACGTTAACAAGCGACCATTTGGTCGTACCCGGCGGTACATTGGGCGGGAAATTATTCTTGTCATTCACACAGAGCTTGCTGTTAGGAGGTAGTGCTGGGCAGTTATTTTCCACACAACTATTGAGACTGGACGAATAGGTGGAGTTTAAAGGACAGATAAATCCGCACGCACCTGATGGACATGTATCAGCATTATAATACGGTGTCGGAGAAGAAGGATGATTCGTGTTGCACAGGCCGGCCCCTGACGGCAAAGTCCCTGTGCATTGTGCCACACAACTTGCTATGCCCTTGCTTGAAGTGCATTCATAGTTTGATGGACAGTTCCCTGTCTGGCAAGTACCGCCACATCCATCACTGTCCCCGCAATTCTTGCCGGTGCAATTAGGCTGGCAGGTGCACTGCCCGCTGACTGTCCCCCAGCTTCCATTGGTGCAGGTGGCTGTTAGGGGACCGCCTGAACAATTGGCCGGACAAGCGACACTCACGGTCTTACCGCTTTTTTTCGACGGCAATGTCGCCGGACATGACGCTGTCCCGATCGATTGGGCTGGACAATCGGGCACACACGTATCTGTGATCGTCCCCCAAACCCCAACCGTACAGGTCCCTGAGACGCTCCCCGAACAACCACTGACACATGATTCAGTTTGAGTGCTTCCACTGGCCGTTTGAGCCAAGGTTGTCTGGCATGGGGCTGCGCCTTCTACCGTTGCCGCACAATCACAAGCCCCATTATCACAAACTCCTGGACTGGGACAGCTTGCCGACGTACAAATACACGTACCGGGAGGCCCATTATAATCTACATTACTGCATACAAGTCCCGCAGCACAGCTTGTCACCGCACAGGCAGTCCCGCAATCATCATACCCGCAGCTAGTAGGGCTGCAAGGATGCCTCGGTTTACAGACGCATTGACCAAAGGTAGTGTCACCGGCGTTAAGGTCGCATATTGAACCTGCAGCACAAGGCATCATTTGACAGCCATTCTCTATCCCGCATGTATCGGGCCCGCACGTGTGTGTTACGCCATTAGTCTGCGGGCATACGCCAGGCCTTGCACAAACTGTACATTGCCCGGTATAAGAATCACAAACCTTGCCCGTCCCACAAGCATTATACCCATTGCATCCATAAGGTATGTTGCAGGTGTCCGGCCCGCACTGCGCCTGAACGCCATTAACGAAAGGACATACTCCTGGTGTACACTCGCATTGTCCGGAATTACATGTTTGATTGCTCGAACACGCTGAACTAGGCGCCTTGGGATTACATCCGTTCGCATTCCCACAGGTATCCGGACCGCAGTTATGGCCTGCAGGGCATATCCCTGGCTGAGTACAAATACACTGTCCTGAGGCATTACAAGCTTCCCCCTGACCGCAAACGCCACAGCCATTGGCAGCGCCGCAGGCATCTGCTCCGCATTGCTTTCCTGAGCATCCTGAACCGGCTGTACAGGTGGTGACGGCAGGTACGATAAACGCCTCGCAAGGCACATTTTCTTTACAGTCTGATTCCTGGGCAACTAGCTGTGTCTTTGAACTGGAATACACCGCCCCCATCGGGACATTAGGCGGAAAATTGCTTGCATCCATATTCTTTGGACATGGAAGAGCACCTTTGGGCAATGGAAGAGGGCAAATATACATGGATTGGCATTGCATAGTTCCATTGCACTCTTCTGTCCCGTTATTATTCGTTGATGTCCCATTACACTCTAATCCATAATTCTGGCCGGATTTGCAAGTCGCCTCGCATAATTGAGTATTGTCACAGGCGTATACCAGGCTCCAGGAAGGAGGGGTTGCTGGCATTGGGAGAACGGGCTTAGGTGTCGGGCATGCCTTGCTGTTCGCTGGCAAAGCCGACTTATCGCATGTATTTTTATAGGACTGACAAGGCGCGTCGGCGGCACATGCTGACAAATTCGCAACCTTTGTCCATTTAACACTGCTCAAAGAACGGCCGGGAATATTCGTAGTCTTTGTAGAGGGACACGGCGTTGCATTGGGCAGGTAGGTCGTCGCGTCGCAATCATAATTGTTTAAACATCCCTTGGAAATATTGTCATAGCCCGTCCCTGCCTCACAGGCACAGCTTAAATACTGCGGGGAAGTCGGGTCTGTGTCCCAATACATGTTCTTCCCTTTACAGGTCCCCAGTTTACAGATCGCTGACACCGGATCATAAACCTCTCCCGTCGGACAAGATACGCAGGCGGTCCCGTTGTAATAATACCCTGTCTGACAATAAGAACATGAATTCCCGTTAAAATAAGCGCCCAGATCGCACTCACAACTGGTGCCGCCACCTGAAGGCGCGGTAATAGTCATGTTATCACCGCATTTTAGCGGAATACATTTAGCTTTTTTCGTGACAGGGTCAGTGTAATACGTATAACCGTAGGGACAATTATTACATTTCGTCCCGGCAAGAAACTGGGTTGACGGGCAATCACAATTTTGACAAAGGGCGTCCGGACTCGAACCTTTGATAAGGGAAGAACAATATTGATTGAACGTCTGGCCATTCACATCGAGCGGACAAGCGCATCCGCCTCCGATGCAAATTTGTCCTGTTGGGCATGGCCCGCAGGCATTAACATCGCTACACGTCACCTGTGCACCATTACAGCTTTGGTCAGGCCCGCATTGGCCATTACCTGAACACGGCTGCCCGCCAAAAGCAGGTGCCGGACATTCACAGGAACGGTACATGACGTTAAAGCCATAACTGCCCGCTGCCGGGCACGTGACCGGGCACCAGCCGCCGTTGATCGGGACTGGGTTTTTACCTGCGATGACTTCGGAAACGGAATTGAAATAATTGCGTGAGGTAGCTTGGATCTGGTCGAGTAGTGCCCCTTTACTAAAACTGGCAATGACGATCACGGCGACCACCGTTAAGAGCAATAGATACTCTAAAGAGGTCTGGCCCCTGGCGCGTCTTGGGAAGGTCATAGTCATACTCTCAGTACCGAGTACTCCATTAAGGTCTTAGATAATACAAATATAACATATAAATTAAAGGTTGGCGAACAATAGTGAGGACCAAAATCAGGCAAGGCTTTTAAGGCGCCTGGTAACATCCAAAAGGTCTTGAGAGCCAAAAAAATAGCTGGCGGTGATCAATACATGCGCCCCGGCCTTTACCGCCAAAGGGGCGGTCTGGGCATTGATCCCTCCATCGATGGCGATGTCCCCTTTGAAGATCGTTTTAAGCCGTTCAAGCTTGGGCAATGCTTCAGGCATGAATTTCTGGCCGGCAAAGCCAGGATTGACCGACATGATCAAAACCCCGTCGCAATCATCCAGGATCTCTTCACATAGAGGGGTGCCGGGATTGAATACCACAAAAGCTTTCTTCCCAAATCCGCGGATCTTTTTTAAATCGGCCCGTAAAGCAGGAATATCCACCTGGTCCACCAGTTTAGGCCACTGGTCCCACTGGCGGCAAGATTTAGCACGCTGGCCATAGCACTCAACCTGCAGTTGAATGACTTGAGCACCAGCCTTGGCATAACTTTCAATATAATGTCCCGGATGCTCGATCATCAAATGGGCTTCGAGGGAAAGTTTGGTTAATTTGGCGCAAGCCTCGACGATCACCGGCCCGATGGTCAAATTAGGCACAAAATGCCCGTCCATGCAATCGATGTGAAAACGCGCCACTCCCGCCTCTTCACAACGCTTGATGTCCCGGCCCAGATTCCCAAAATCCGCCGCTAAAATACTTGCTGAAATTTCGATGGGTTTTTTCATAGTTATAATTGGTGCGTGGGGAGGGAATTGAACCCTCACGCCTTACGGCATACGCCCCTCAAAC
>CAZASA010000085.1:0-9729 GCA_964487685.1 uncultured Planctomycetales bacterium | reverse complement strand
CCCCGCCTTTGGCGGGGCAGGGTGTCACGATCACGGTCACCAGCGAGAATGTCATCTATATCGACGGACGGGTCGTCACATTAAATGAGCTCAGGCGTTTTTTGGCCCGTGGGAATTTCAGGTCTGATGCGTTGATGATCAAGGTGGATCCCCGGGCTTCGATGGGGCGTGTCGCGGATATCCTTGATCTTTGCCGCGCGATCATAGGGGCAAGTGTCAATGTCAGCACGATCCTTTAAAATATTTCTAGGGGTTTTTCTAGCCCATATCATCTTGCTTAATATCGTATGGGTGGGTTTTTCCGCGCCTGGACCCCGACCGCCGGCAAGGTTCATCTATCAAGGCGCTCTTCCCGCCGAGGTTTCCGGCAGCGGGCAAGAGGATGAGTGGCAAAATTCTAAAGCGGCGGATCAATTTGCTGTTGAACACCAGGACGTATCTTATTCAGACCGCTGGACCGGGCTAAGAGACCCGTCAAAACCATTGACCTATGATCATTTGGGATTTTAATGTCATTGTAGCCCTTGGAATAACTTTTAGCTTAGGGGTTGTGATTGTCACCTGGGTGTTCTATACTCTAAGTGGAAGGCGCCATGGCGTGGCCGATCATGATCGGGAATTTTTTCGCCAATGCGGATTTTGCGGCTATCTGTATTTCGATTATTTTAAAAGAGAACCCGGGCATTGCCCGCGTTGCGGCAGTTATCAAAGTTGACAATGACGAAATGTCATTGTCATCCTGAGCCAACAGGCGAAGGATCTTAAGGAACCTTATGTTTCCTCAGCTTAAAAAACTGAATAATGAATCAGGCATCGTTCTTTTTATTGTTTTGATGACAGCCATTATCATCATGATCTTTAGTGTGGGCATTTTGTCCCAGAGCATGAATGAGATCAATTATGCCCAGCAGCAGATCGACCAGATCACCTGTGATCAATTGACCAAGGGTTCATTTTGGAGCAATTTTGCCACTGAGATGACCGGCTTTACCAACGCACAAACAGTTAATATGTATATCCAGGGTTCCGGTAGGACTTATCAAGTTACATTGACCCAAGGAGCGACCTCTGCCGGCATTACCAGTTATAGTGTCAACTGCAGTTACGATACCTTCTAGTTCTGCTTTTATTCCAAGACCTTGCAAAAAAAATGATTAGGGTTTGACAAAGGCCTCTGTGTGTTGTCTAATAAAAATTAGTATACATTCTGCTTATATATGTAATTTATATTTATTTGTGAAAGACTATGGCTTCTTCAAAAAGAATAGGCTTCTTCTGGGGTGAAGAAAAGATAACAATTGTCGAGTTTGATAAAAATGCCCCTGTTCAGATAGTTTCATCGCCGTTGGGTTCCAAGTCCGGCGGTTCATCTCCGTTTAGTTCCAACCTTACCGAAGAGATCCAGATCACGGCCATCCTTCAAAAAATGATGCAGGACAATCATATCAAAGGCGGCTCCTTTTATATTTCCCTGCCTTCCAAAGAGATCATCTTGCGTTCATTCATTATTCCATTTGTCAAACAAGACATCATCCAGGACGCGATCAAATTCGAAGCCAAGAAATACATGCCCTTTGATATCCAGGAACTGTCCTTTGTTTTTTATACGATCCCGTTCTCAGAAGGCCAGACCAAGCGCCTGCAAGTGATCTTTTTTGCCGCACGCAAAGAGATCCTGGCCCGTTATGAGAGGATCTTCAAGCAGGTCAATACGGATGTTTCCTATTGTGAACCGTACATGGTGAGTTTGACCAAGTCCTTATTATACCGCAAAGAGATCAAGCCCACCGACCATCTGGCTTTTTTGAGCTTGGACAAAAATTTAGGGCGGATTTGTTTTATCAACCAGGGGATCCCGCAGTTTATCCGTGAATTCCCTGTCAGTTTCCCTTCTCAGACCGATGAGCCCCGAGACCCGTCGGAAAATTTGAACCAAAAGATTATCGATGAGGTTGGGAATTCTTTTGATTTCTACGCCAGGCAATTTAGCGGGGATAGGATCGAGCAGATCCTTGTTTCATCCGACTATGTCCAGAAAGGATTATTAGTTGATCTTGAAACGGAATTAAAAGTTAAGTTAACAAAATTCTCACCTGTCATCATGATGGGGCCCAATAGCCAAAGCAGTGATATTGATGCCATTTATGCCATGGGGGCCTGTGTAGCGCCGCCCATGGATGCGCTATCAGGCTTTAATTTTTTGGGGAGCCATAAGCAAAAAACTTTTTCTTTAGGAGGATTGAGTTTAGCCCATGAGACCTATAAAGAGATCTTATATGTGCTGGCAGCATGTTTGGCGGTCCTTGTTGGGACGTATTTGTTTTTTAATACGCAATTAAAAATCGCCCAACATCAACTTGATCAATTATCTGCTAAACAAGGGATTTTTTTAAGTGAACCTGTAGACAGTATAAAGGCTGAATCGCAGCAAAATATTGATAAATTGACTCAACTTAAGAATATAAGGGTGAAAAGTGATGTAACCTTCCTAATCCTTAGGCTGGCATCACATTTGCCCAAAGGGATGTTGCTTGATGGTTTTAATATTACATACCAATCTGGTGATACTACCGATGCTCACGTGAGCATTGATATGAGAGGTGAGGTGTTTATGAATGACCCCAATGAGCAAATTGCCGTTGTTGATAAATTGTTTTCAGACCTAAAGCAGGACAAAGAATTGGCCAAGTATTTTTCTAACGTGGGCCTGGGACCTTTAAACAGTGAAAACTTTAGAGGTCAGCAAGTCACAGGGTTTAATATCCATTGTTCGTAATCATATGAGCAGCTTCGATAATATAAAATCTCAGTTTAATATGGAGGATGTCGATACCTCCCAACTCACCAAGGCCCTGACTGAACATCAGAATACTTTGATCAAGCTGGTCTTGGTTATAGGGGCTTTGATCGGGGTTTGGATGATATTCTCTGACCATCAAAGCAAGGTCCGTGATATCCATCTTAAGATCTCCCTAGTCCAGGACAAGTTGGATGCTATTACTGCCCGTGAGAGCTCAAGCAAGGCGCTTAAAGATTTTAATGCTTCCTTGCCCAAAAAACTCAATGAAATTGAATTGATCACCATAATCTCAAATTATGCAAAAGCATTTCATATGTCGATCGTTTCCCTTTCACCGGCGGAAAGCAAGGACATGGGGCTTTATGACCTTGTCAATATCAATCTTAATGCAGGGGCCGATGATTATAGAAGCATGATGCTTTTTTTAAAAAGGATTGAAAGCTCAGAATACCCTTTACGGATCGATGCATGGTCAGGGAATGAAGGCGGCGATGGGAGAGTCACTTTTTCGATCGTGATCAACGCGGTGATCATACATTCATGATAAAGTTATTATTGTTGATCATATTTTTTCTAATGGGCAATTATTCCCTTAGGGCTGATGAAGCTCCGGTAGGGGACCGTCATTTCATGGAAGAATTAAATATAATCAAGGACCCTTTTCAGGATGGTCTACCTAAAGCTCTTGAACCGGTCATTGTCCCTCAGCCGCAGGCTCCCCAACCCGTAGTAATCCCGCCCAAGCCAGTACCGGTTGCGCCGCCTGTGATTACGCTTCCAACGCTTAGCCTTCAGGGTGTTGTGGTAGGTGAAGAAACCCAGGAAGCGATCATCAATGATAAAGTAATAGCCTTGCATGGGACGATCGAAGGGGCGAAGGTAATATCTGTCAGTAAAAGAGGGGTAAGGTTATTATATAAGGGTAAAAAATTCTTTTTAAAGGTTGAATAGTCCTTATTTATTCGTTAATGTAGTAATGGACTTTTTTGTTGATTGTTAAGCTTTGCTTAAGGAAAAATAATGTTTAGATCAGTTGTGATCATATTGGTTTGGACTTTGGTCTTTCTGTTAGGAGGGACCAGGGGATGGTCTGGTGTTGACATTGAGGACCGTTTCATCGATCCGGACCTTGACACGTCTAAGACCATCTTTATTGATGTCCAAAACGCTTCTTTGCTTAATGTATTGAAGATCATTTCCAAACAAACAGGATTGAGCTTTATCGCGGCCAAGGACGTGGAAGATCAGAGGATCACCCTTTATCTTAATAAGATCCCGCTAAACCAAGCCTTACATATGGTGCTTGATGCCAATGACCTGACTTATGAAATGCAGGACCAGACCGATGTGTTTGTCGTCAAGCATAAATTTAAAACAGCGACGACTAAGATCACCAAGGTTTACCAGCTAAAATATGCCACTGTTTCTTCATCCAAATTAAATTCAACTTTGGATTCAACAGGGAGCGGCAAATCTGAAGGAGGATTGGAACAGGTACTCAAAGATTCTTTGACCTCAGATGGCAAGGTGGTTGAAGATCCCCGCACGAACAGTTTAATAGTTACGGACGTCCCCGGCCAATTTGATATCATTGATAATACCATTGCCAGACTTGATGTGGCTGTGCCGCAGATACTTATTGAGGTGGTAATGCTGGATGTTTCCAAAAGCACTGCTGATAACCTTGGGATCCAATATGGCGCAACACCTTTAAGTTTTACAGGAGGATCAAAGGCCGAGAATTGGCCTTTTGGACCTGCAGGGGGCGCGAGTTCAACTACAAATTCTGGTGGTTCAACTCCAAGTGCTGGCGGTTCAGGCTCTGGTTCAACCAGTTCTGGTGGTTTTAATACTGGCGGCGCTACTATGACAGCAGTGTTAAATTTTATATCTTCAACCACTGATGCCAAAACCTTGGCACGTCCCAGGATATTGACCTTAAATAACGAGACAGCCCAGATCGAAATATCTACAGATCAGGCTATCAGTGTCGAGAATTCCACCACCTCCAGCACATCATCGTCTTCATCGATTTCCGGAAATTCTGTGGAACGTTACCCCACAGGCGTCATCTTAAAAGTCACTCCTCAGGCTAATCTCTTGACGCGTGAGGTTACCATGGCTGTTTCTCCCAAGGTCATTGATGTCATTCCGTCTCAGGTGGTGGAAACCGGAACAGGATCTGCACCGATTTTTGATCCTGAGACACGTGGGTCTAATTCTATGTTAAAGCTCAGGGATGGACAGACCATGGTGATTGGCGGGTTATTGCGAAATGTAGATAATAAAGCTATTTCCAAGCTTCCTTTTTTAGGAGACCTTCCTTTGATCGGGAATGTTTTTCGTTCGACTACCACTTCGAGGACTGAACGTGAATTGGTCATTTTTCTCACCCCTCATATAATTGACGACCCTGGTCAAGCAGCCTTTAAAGGGTACAGTGCGTCAATTCCAGCCCAGGCAGCCTTGGACATTCAAGTTGCTGACGACCGTGCCCAACAGATAAATAATAGTTTAAACAACTATGAAATGACCAAAAATTAGCTATGGCACGAATGCGGATCGGTGAACTGTTGATCAAGCAGGGACTCCTCACCGAAAGTCAGCTACAAGAAGCAATTAACATCCAAAAGCGGCAAAAAGGAAGCCGTATGGGTGAGATTTTGATCCAAGTGGGCATGATCAAGGAAGAAGATTTTGCCATCGCCCTGGGATCGCAATTATCCTTACCTTTTGCCTCCTACATCTCCGGCCTTCTAAAACCAAAATCAGATCAATATTTAGAAAAATTGGTGAATTATGATTTTGCCAAAAAGAATTTAGTCCTACCCTTAAGCAAGAACATGCATTCCTTGACCTGTGCTATTTTTGACCCATTGGATTTCTTTGTGCTGGATAATTTAAAGATCCTTACCGGCTGCGATTTGAATTTGATCATTGCGACCAAAAAGGACTTGGTCAAGGCTATTGATGAGTTTTATGTCTCAGGTTCTGAAGGCCAGGAAAAAGAAGGAGCGGCTAGCGGCAGTTCCCTGTTGGACCAGGCCCTTCAAAAAAGTTACGCGGATGGTGAGCGTACCAGTAGGGTGGAAGAAAAGGGGTTTGTTGCTGATTCCGAGTTAAGTATTGATCACTTGATCGCCAAGGCAGGGGAAGCGCCTATCGTGAAGCTTGTTGATCTGGTCATCCGTCAAGCCATTGATGAGAGGGCTAGTGATATCCATATCGAACCTTTTAAAGACAGATTGGAGATCAGATACCGTATCGACGGTGTTTTATACCAGATCCCGCCGCCGGCAGCGCATTTGCATCTGCCCATTGTTTCGCGTATCAAGATTTTGGCTAAAATGGACATTGCAGAAAAGCGTTTGCCGCAAGATGGTGCTATCTCAGCAAAATTGGAAGACCGGACCGTGGATATGCGTGTGTCCACGGTACCAACTGTGTATGGAGAAAAAGCAGTTTTGCGTATTTTGGACAAGGGGGCTGTTAAGCTTGAGCTTGTTAATTTGGGTTATGAAACTAAACAGCTGGAAGCCATCCGTAAGGCCCTGAAAAGTTCTTATGGACTGTTCTTTGTCACAGGGCCTACAGGAAGCGGTAAATCAACCACCTTATATTCCTGTTTAAATGAGGTTTTTGACCCAAGTTTAAATATCATGACTTGCGAAGATCCGGTTGAATTCAAACTGGACGGGATCAATCAGGTGGCGGTGCGTACGGACATAGGGCTTACCTTTGCCTCAGCCTTGCGTGCATTTTTACGCCAAGATCCGGATATTATCATGGTAGGGGAGGTCCGAGACCTTGAAACCGCCCAGATATGCCTGCGCGCGGCTTTAACAGGGCATCTGGTGCTTTCTACTCTGCATACCAATGATGCGCCTTCAGCCATTGCGCGTCTTGTTGATATCGGTGTTCCTCATTATTTATTAACACCATCCTTAGTCATGATCGTGGCCCAGCGTTTGGCCCGCAAACTTTGCCCAAAATGCAAAGAAGCCTATGAAGCCAATGGCCTGGTGGTTGGAGGCTATAAGATCAAAAGTGATCTGATCTACCGCGCCAAAAGCTGTGATGAGTGCAATCATACCGGCTACAAAGGCCGTTTGGTGGTTTCGGAGGTTATGGGGATCAACGATGAGATCCGTAGTTTGATCGCCCGTTCTGCCAGCTATAATGAGATCAAGGATGCGGCAAGACGCAATGAAATGGATACTCTTTTTGAGTCGGGGATGAAAAAAGTTGAGACAGGTATCACCAGTGTCGATGAGATCCTTGGCATCACTACTGCATAAAGTTTATAAATCATGCCCATCTATTCTTATACAGCCAAAGACAGCAAAGGCAAGACCGTCACGGACATTGTCCAATCCCAGAAATGTGGATACCTCTGTACATTGACGGGAATGTCTGTGTATGATATATTTAATCAGAATAAGGAGATAGATTGCCAACAATTTTAGTCGTTGGGCCTTACAGGTTCTTTTTTTATTCAAGCGATGCGGATGAACCTTTGCATGTTCATGTTCAGTCTGGAGACTCATCGGCAAAATTCTGGATTAACCCCGTACGATTGCAATCGTCCAAAGGTTTTAACCAACGGCAGATCAGTGAAGTTTTGAAAATTGTTGAAAAGCATACTTCCCTTTTTGAAAGGAAATGGCATGAATATTTTAAGTCTTGAACATAAATGTCTTACTACAATATTGTCTTTTTCAGAGGATTCCTTCACAGTATATTTAAATGATGGCCGCCATATTACCATTCCATTGGCTTGGTATCCCAGGCTTCTTGCTGGAACCAAACAAGAACGTGAAAGTTATGAATTAATTGGTGGCGGTGAAGGAGTACATTGGCCAAAATTGGATGAAGATATCCTTATCGAAGGGCTCTTAGCTGGACGTCCTTCTCAAGAAAGCCAAAATTCGCTTAAGAAATGGTTTCAAAAACGGCGAAAAAAATAATCTAATCACAAGCTCGGCCAAGGCGCTCATTTGCTTTTAGTTAATACCTCATGCCTATATACTCCTACACAGCCAAAGACAGCAAAGGCAAGACCATCACGGACATTGTCCAATCCCAGAATGTGGATTCGTTGGTTGAAAAGCTGCAGTCTGAAGGCTATTTTGTCGTTAAGATCCGCCTGGCGATGGAGAAATCCGTCCTTAAGGGTGATAAAAAGGGGACGAGTTTCAGGTTTGATCATGATAAATGCAATATCGAAGATCTTTTGGTTTTTTCCCGCCAATTGGCAACCATGCTCGAAGCCGGTGTCACCATGCTGCGCAGTTTTGACGTTATCCTGGCCCAGATCCAAAGCAAACAGCTCTTCATGGCTACCACCCGGATCCATGATGATATTGAACAAGGGTCTTCCTTAAGCGCTGCCCTGGCCAAGCATCCTAAGATCTTTAATCAATTTTGGGTCAGTTTGGCAGAAGTCGGAGAGGCTTCAGGTACCATGCCTTTGGTGCTCAATAAATTAGCCCAGCATGTGGAACAGGACGCGGCCTTCCAATCGGCCATCATTTCAGCCATGGTTTATCCACTCATTCTTTGCGTGGTGTGTACGGGTGCTGTGATATTTTTTGCCATGGTGGTTGCTCCTAAATTTGAAGACGTTTTTAATTCGATGCACGCGCAATTGCCCTTAATGACCCGCATGTTGCTGGATTCCTTCAAATTTATCAGGCATTATCTTTTATATATTGCTGGTGCGTTCACTTGTATTTTCTTTTTTTTAAAATTTTATTTTTCAACTCCCATGGGCACCTTACAATTTGAGAAGATCATGTATAAGCTTCCAGTTGTGGGGGATGTGACCAAATTGATCGTTGTTGAGCGCTTCGCGGCCCAGATGGCGATCTTAATTGAGAGTGGTGTGCCGATCTTGTATGCGTTGGAGATCACTGAAAAATTGGTTAATAATAAAACTTGCGGTTTAGTGGTGGCTCAAGTACGCGAAGGGGTTAGGGAAGGAAAAGGAATGGCCGATGCCTTGATGGAAGGGGCTTTTTTTCCCATGATGGCCGTACAAATGATCAAGGTGGGGGAAGAGACAGGCGAGCTTGGCAAAATGCTCCAGCATGTGGCTGAATTCTATCAGCAGAGTGTTGAAGCCTTTATGAAGCGTTTCGGTACTCTTATTGAGCCTTTTATGCTTGTTTTCATGGCAGCCATCATTGGTACCATCGTTATTTCGATCTTTTTACCTTTATTCAAGCTCGGCCAAGGAGGCCATTTCCATTAAAAAATAATTCCAACTATATTTGACAAGCTTCCCCCGCATGATATACTTTATGTGGAAGTGCAGTTATATTATAAAATACGTTAAACAAGGAGAATAACATGAAAAAGTTCAATAATAAAAGTGGTTTTACACTTATAGAAATTATCGTAGTTATGATCATAGTAGGTATTTTAGCGGCCATTGCTTTACCGAACCTGTTCCAAAATGTAGCTAAAAGCCATGGTGTACAAGCCTTAACGTTATTGGATTCTTATAAAACTCCAGTCGAAGCTTATTATCAATCAAAACTCGTCGCGCCATCTGGTAATGTTACTGCGGACATCGTATCTGCCGGTCTTAGTACAGCAACTCAAGGTGGTTGGACTATCACAGAAGGAACAGGGCCGGTTAATGCCACTGGTACTGCTGGCGCAATTTTATCACCACAAGGTACTGCAGAAGGATCAAATTTACAATATACCTTAATCGCAACTGATGGCGGTAATAATACTATTACATTATCTCGAGCAACAAGTGGTACTTGGACTTGCTCTACGGGTACAGCAAGTTCTTATACAGGTCTCTGTTAGTTTATACAGTATCTTATATTCAAGCAGCCCCGCCGTTGGCGGGGCTGCCTTTTTTTGGTGCGCCCGGCAGGGCGCACTTACTTGAAGGTGCAAGTCCTTTACAGGCC
>CAZASA010000084.1:0-9924 GCA_964487685.1 uncultured Planctomycetales bacterium | reverse complement strand
CGGCAACGATCTCGGAAGGATGGTTGATACGGCTCCAGCTCATATCCGTGATATGTAAAAGCCCATCAACTCCGCCTAAATCGATAAAGGCACCGAAATCGGTGATCCCTTTGACACTGCCGCGGCGCTTCTGGCCTTTTTTAAGCTCAGCCCAAAGTTTTTCGCGCACTTCTTCGCGTTCTTTCTGGACCATTTCACGGCGTGAAAGGATCAGGTTGCGGCGCTGTTTGTTCATCTTGGCCACGACAAATTTGTAATTATGGGTGGTAATGTCATGGTTGGACAAACCTTTAAAAGCGGACAATGACATCGGCAAGAAAGCCTCGATACCAAAAACATCGACGATATAACCTCCCTTGACCGCACGCATGACGCGGCCTTCAAGGATATCGCCTTCATTAATATCATCGGACAATTTCTGCCAGCCTTTAAGCCTTTCGGCCTTGGCATATGAGAGGATCAAACGACCGTGGTCATCTTCGATATTCTCGATTAAGACCTCAAGCTGCTGGCCGATAGCCAATTCAGCGGGATTACGGAACTCCTCAATAGGGACGAACCCTTCAGACTTGAAGCCAATGTCGACGATGACCTCTTTCGCGGTGATCGCGGCAATGACACCTTTTGACACTTCGCCTTCCTTAATATCCTTTAAGGTACTGGCGTACAGCTCTTCCATTAATGATCTTTCTGCACTCATGGATTTAAAACCTTCTTTCTTAAACAGGAATTCTTTGTGCGACCTGCTCCACAAAGTTCGGTCATTATGCCAAAAAGAACCCAAATGTCAATTAAAATCTTCTGACTAGTATTTAGGCGGGATTTTCTTTCAAACGCTGGCGCACCTTGCGGCCGTTCTTGGTTGAATATTTTTGAATAAAACGATTCAGCTCATAAAGGAGTTCTAATTTCCTTTTAGGCGGCATTTCCATATTCTTGCGCAAACGTTCTTCTTCACTTTCCCATCCCCAGTTCATAGGGCCTTCCTTTTCTTGATCTTCTTTAATTCATTGATATCAAATTGATCTTTGTCCCTGCCGGTATTTGCCTTCATCTTAATAAGATGGTCAATGGATAAAACCGGTAAGGCCATCTGATCGGTACGGACAATTTCGGCTTTTTTTCTCGCTTCAGCATATTGAACCGGCGAATCAATGATGATATCTACCTGCTCGCCATTATCCTTATAAAAACAAAATGCCTTCATATTTTTATTAAAGATCCAGTCTTCACGAGTAGCCCGATTGGCAATACCCATAGGATCAACCGGCTGTTTGACGAAATATTTCTTCTGCTTCAGGATCTTTATGACCTTGGCTAAATTAGCATCTGTCATTTCGACAAGAATATCCAGATCCGATGTGCCGCGGGAGGCGCCCTGCAAATTAACTGCCAGACCACCGACTAATACATACTTCACTTTATTCCTATGAAAAGCCTGCAGAATATCCTCATACATTATCATAGATATATTTTACCCCACCCCACTGGGATTTCCAATGCTTTCTTTGACGCCAAGAAATTGCCGTAAATCCGTCATGGGTTCAATATTGATGATCACCGGCACAAACCCTCGCGCATCGCGCAACTGCGCCATCATGGCAGCGTCCATATGAAATTTGATCCCCTCACCGGTATTTTGAACCTGTAAATCCTTATTAACCGCGTTCAAATCAATACCACCTGTTCTACTATTTTTAGAGGGATTCATCGCCTGGTTCCCCCGTTCTCCCGGTTTTTTAGAAGGCTTTGGGGCATTTTCCATAGCCTTACTTGAACCACGGGCTTTTGAGCCGTATCCACCATCACGTATAATCTGTCTTACACGTTCTCTACTTAATCCTCCAAATCTATCCCCTAATTCAGCCAGCGTTTCATTCAACCTTTCTCCTCGTACCGTCTCTAAGTATGCTTTTAAATCTTGGGCTCCTTCTGTCTCATGATTAGCGGTTTCAAAACCGTAATTACCTTCAGATAATATTTTGTTTACTTGCCCATGACTCAAACCGGTTATGCCCGCCAACTCCGCTGTCGATTCATTTACCTTTTTTACCTTCTGTTTTTTCTTGTCTTCTGCCCATGCCTTTAACCACTTGGCACCCTCTGTTTCATTTCCACCGGTCTTAATATTATTATGCCACCTATATAAAAGCAGACCTACTTGCGACTTTGATAAACCAACAATGTTCCCTATTTGAGCTTGCGTTTCATTTACCTTTGTTATCTCCCTTTTTTTCTTATCTTCTAACCATGCTCTTAACCGCTCGACTCCTTCTGCATAAACGCTCATCGCCGGATTCCCAGCTTTACTCTTTGTTAAATCATTCACTTGGCGGGCGGCTTGTTTTAGTTTGGTATTGAAATCAGCGCTCATAGGGCCCTTAAATGCTTGAATAGTGCCCTGCAAATCCGTATTATTGATTTCATTGACCTTTACCATTTCCCATTGATTATCTTTTCTGACAACAACATATATATCTTCCGGTTTAAAATTCCCAATAGGATTCGTACGGACATTGTTAAAGTTAATGTCCATTAAATTACTGACCACCTTGTCGACCATATTGGCTGACAATCCGGGATTTATTTCACGACGGATATTTAATAAGAATTCCGCCGCCTCGATGAATGGCTTGGGCGAGGCCATTAAAGTTTTTATATTAGAATGAAGATCTTCATCGATAAATGGCAAGATAGCGTGAAAGGGAACTGCCAGCAACACCGGCTGAATATCATGAAATCTTGGTTCCCATTGCGCAACATACCGGCTCAGAAAATCCCTCTCATCTCGAGTCAAAGGCGTTCTATCCTGGAACCTTGAAGCATCGGCATTCAATAGTTCTTGTGCCACGCCGATACTTAATCTCAGGATCTCTTGACCGCTTTTACCATAACCTAAAGCCGTCGAAGGACTGCTGGCAAAACTTATATTCTCACTAAGCCAACTTGTACTGCCCCCTTTACTGCGGTGGATGCTATATACTCGATCAACATCCGCTATGGATGGCGAAACTCTTTTAAGGTCCAAGCCAAATTTTCTGATACTGTCTAAATTCTCCACTTGAGTCCCATGATAAAACATGCCTAAATTCATGAGATCTAGATAGCGGCTTAATAGATAAAACGTTTCCGGCCGCTGGCTGACATCAATGCTCGCAAGCCACGCCTGTGTTGGCGCATCTATCAATACAGTTTCATGAAGCTTGTTGATCGCATCATTCCAATGGTCACTATATATCACCTCAGAGGCCAGCCATTGATCAAATGCCTGGTCTTTTAATAGATACTTAAACATTTCCTGAGTCTCCGCCAACATCGCCGGGTTCATCTGCTGCACCACATGATTAGCAGGCTTTTCTGAATTTTGACTTACTGTCATTGCTTCATTTACCGTGACTTTGATGGAACTTCTTGCCTGCATCTGGCGCCAGATCTGGATCCCATCGCCAATCCACTGCGAATACATCATGGGGTGATAGGCGCTCATGATATTAGAACCTACAAGCCCGCTTAATAAATCAATTGAAAGCTTGGCCTGTTCTTCTAGGTCAATTTCTTCCTTTGATCTGCCATTTGCTGGTTTCGCCAAAGTTATTTGTAAATCAGTCGCCTGTTCAATATCTTCACGGGTAGGCATAACGATCCTTGGATAGCCGAGGAACTGAATGATAGAAGATATGGAAGAAGTCGCGATTGTGTCATTGACCCTTTGGGTTAATTCTTTTACGTCCTTGCCGATCGTAGGACCTTGAATATCGTCCCATCCCCGTAATCCGACAAAAACTCCAAACCGGGCCAAAGAATCTTCTATTTGGACAGTGGACAAGCTCGCATGTCTTGATCTCAAAAAGAAATCTAAATAATATTTAAATTCAATATCACTGACCCTTAAATTAATATCCCGAGAAATCCCCATAAGATCACTCCAACGATCCCCCGCCAACAAGCGTTTCATAAGATTGGGGATATTGGGATGTATCTGATAAACATCAATTCCTGCAGGAGCAATGATGGCAGAATAACCCATAGGCCAAACAGCAACCAAATCTTGTCCACTCGGAAATGATGAACGGATCTCTGGAACAGGTATTCCAGGAATACCTATAAAATGTTCGGATTTATATTTATTAACTGAAGCCCTGGTGTGTGAATGGGTATTGCCTTTAACTAAATTTAATGCGTAAAATAGTAAGGTCAGGGAAATATTCGTTCCACTATCTTCATGGCCTTTATATACAAATACCTCTCCATTGGTCAGTTCTATCATCTCAACTTCAAACCCAAGCTCTTCAACCATGCCCCTTAATGTTGATTTATCAGGCATATTTGATACTAAAAATACTTGTCCTTCTTTACTTATATCAAGAAGCCTTATTAAAGGCTCTCCGGTCAATGCCGTAGATTTTATTAAAAAACTGCCGCTTTTAAACCCTAATTGAGTGTCTTTAGAATCCGCATCAATGGCAATCTCACCCTGCCCGTCGCTTTTAATTACATAATCAATATTTAATCCGGCCGTCTTAATGTTAATTTTCTGACCTGGCATTAGTTTCATCAATTTATCAACCTGAATATTACCCATCGCCGGATTCCCTGGCTCTTTTTGGTCGGAAAGAATAGTGTCGCCTATTTTCTCAAAAATAACTCTTGGCAATCCCAATCCTTGATTCACTGAAACCAATCGAAACCCATTTCTTTCTACCAATTTTACTAAGCTTGTGTTTTGGACTGATGTCCCGGATCCCACCCTGGCTACAGAATCTTCATGGGCAAGCGAAGTGGCGATCCTTCCCCCCTTAGGAAGAAATCTTGATAAAAACTGGATCATAAGGTCCGCCATATTATCTTGGGCTAAACCTTGGGGCGCGTTTTCAAAATAATCCTCAATCTGCCGGTCAATCAGCCTATTTTTAAAATAAGAGTACAAGGTCGTCTGAATTAAATTAATAATTTGGACATCAGTTACTGCTCCTCGATATTTTATTAATAATCGATCTTTCACATCTTGTTTGCCAAGCATAAAAGTCCAACGATCGTTTTTATCCGCATTTATTAATTTTTCAGCTATTCTATCTACTGCTAAACTTCTTAATTTATTATCCTGTAAAACCTCTGCTTGAACTTGTTCCATGGTGTAATCTTGCCTGACTCTATCATAAAGTTGATGAAAAATTATTTTAGAAACGATATTGATATACCGACCATCTCTGACCGCATATCCCAGAATAGCCATTAAATCCATCATATTTCTTTGCCCATCGGCGGTTTGCTTTTTTAACTCCCGTAATATTCTAGGATAATTAAATCCGCCAACCCATTCCACTGTTAACAGATGGGTTTTCTCATCTTCCCGAATACCGGTAATCATGCCCGCCGGGTATTTTGAACTCCCTTTGCCAGAAGCAATCATTTGTAATATAAGCCATTGAGTTTCATTTTCTAAAGGCATTAATCCAGGTGACACCGTATCTGGAATTATAGAAGCTTTAAAATTTCTGCCGTTTTTAGAGACAACGTCAAATTCTTGGTCTTTAATTGATCTAAGGACCTCTATAGGATTTAGACTAGCGGCCATATTTGCTGTTGTATTACCAATTTCCAATCCCCTCATCGCCCTATCCTGGTCAACCGCCATCGCCGGATTCGCCGGTTCTACTGATTTTTCTTGGATTGATCCTTCGTTTGAATCAATGATCTCAATACTTTTAATCACCCCCTTTGGTTTGAATAAAACGTCCTCTTCTGTTTCAACGGATGGTTGTAATTTGAAGGAAGCATCTTCACCGTATTCAGTACCGTTAATCAGCCTTAATTTCAATTGATTCGGTTTATCAGGACTAAGTAAATAAATTAATAATATCCCCTCTATAGAAGACAGCGCTGATTGGCCCTCTTCTTGATATTTTATCCTGATATTTTTAAAAATAAAATCTTCCATATCAACTTCATGGCCATTTATGGTTATCGGGCCTTTTTTCCCACCTGTAGACTCTTTATATGTTTCCCATTTATCACCGTTATAATAAAACATAAGTTTGTTTTCTAACTCATTTCTTGAAGCGCCAATAATAATCTCGGCATCTATTTTCCCGCCTTTTATATAAGACCTTGAAGTAATATCAATGCTCATGTGCAATCCATCGATAATGACGTATGTTACATAATGATTACCGAATGAAACGGGTCTTTCCCAATCTTTCCCCCGTGTGATACCCGGTGGGTTTTTCGACAAATTTTTAGATCCCAAAACATTGGTCTCGCTTGAGTTTATTTCTTCTTTAATATTGATCGCAAGCCGATGAGAACATTCCAGACAATTATTTGTCACCGCTTTAATTGCTCGATGTGTTTTAGCCACAGCTAAACTTAATTCTTCCAGTACTGTTTGGTTAGGCATTATCCCATGCACCCTGAAATTCATTTCACCAACCCTAATATCAGCCACTTGGTCCTTTTCAATGCTGCTCTCAGGACTATTGGCCGTCAATTTTTTCTTAATGGCGAATAGGAAACCTGATCTTGGCCTAAGGTCAAAGATCCTGAATATCTTCCTTCGATGATATTTATCAGATGCTTTGTATTGATATTTATCAAACCCCTCCTCACTGATCCAATCGTGGGGATAGTAGGTGTCATAACGGGACACTTCTTCGGAATAATTCATGATAAAAATACCTTCAGGTTTTAACATCCCATTAATATTGTTATATATTCTCGGAAATGCCTCTGGGCGAAAACTCTTGGCATCTAATACATTGAAGGCCAGCACCAGATCTGCCCCTTTAATGTCCGTAGAAGCATCTGAAATACTACGCTTGGTGAATACAATTTCCGGCCCGGAAGCATTTCTTTCTGCTTTAAATTTATCAATTTGGCTGGAAAGGTCATTCCTGTCTAAGACATCTATACGCCTGGCCAAAGGAAAACGATCTAAAAGAACTTTAAGGTCCTTTAAATTATGGCCGGGTCCAATAAGCACAATATGCAGATCTTTACCTTTTTCAGGAAGTGACACACCCTTACTTTTGTATAAACCTTTGGTCCAAGCTTTTTGCTTTTCAAAGAATCTAACTATGTCATTTAACCCGCCGCCCCCGCCCATAGGACCTTGTTGGGCCATTTTATCTTCTGTCATGGCCCTGTCCTGCTCGCCCATCATCGCCGCATTTGCCAATTGGGCATTATTGTTACTTTCTTGGCCCGGTAGATCAACAACGGGATAAACTATATTGAAAGCTAGATCAGAAAGAGGCATTGTGAGTGGAGTGCTAAAGTGGTCAGGATTTTGATTGCTCCCAATGACCGGAATATCAATGCTCGGCAGGGCCGGCATTGAATGCTTCAGAAAATCCACATCCGATGGGCCAAGAATGTCTTTTAACTCAGCCTCTTCATTGGGGTCTAAATTAAAAAATAACCTCGAACTCTTGATGTTATACAGGCCATCTTGGACCGGTTGCAACTTTAGCAAGTCCCAATAGGTCATTCTCTTGATTTTATGAGTTCTTTGAAAATCAAGTAAGGCATTTTCAAAATCATCAATGTATCCAAAGGTGTTTCCCGTTGTCCCGAATATTTGTGGAAGTTTTTCCTTTGATTTAACGAAAGGCATAAGGGCTTCTTCCTCTTTTTCTTCAAGACCCCCCGAATAACATGAATCGAGGATAAAAACATCCTTGGAAAGGTCGCCTCCTTTAAGTTTCGCTCTTTCAATAATGCTTTTAGCCAATTCCTCATAACTGATGGCGACCGGCAATTTAAGGTCATTATCATCGTATCCTATTGATTTCTTATCTTCAGGGTCCAACCAGATATGATTATCCGAGCCGTGCGCATTAAAAAAGAAAACATTAGAATCGCTCGTTTCTATTAAATGAAGAATTTCATCCTTGAACTTTGATCCTATTCTTAACGTAATTCTTTTGACCCCAAAAGCATTTAAGGCCTGAAGGTCCTTTGTCTTATCGGCGAATTCTCCGTTCTTGATAAGCAAAACCTTGCTGTTCTGATCAAATATGACAATTTGTTTAGACTTCACCTCGATGATCCTGTTGGCAAAGGCTGCGAGCCTGCCTATCTTTTCTTGCGTGGGTATAACACGGGCCCTTTGAAAGGTAAAAATCATCATCCTGGCAAGAAAATATTGATTATCAGCATCTAAATTCGACTCATCGCTGACCTTTCTAAATTCATTATTATGAAATATCTCTTTCATCCATCCATAATTAATAGACCCTTCGCCTAATTCCAATTTTCCAGCCAGAGCTCTATATAATGAAATTTGCGGGTCTTTTGACTTCATCCTTAATATACTGGGCCTTAAAGTGGTCAGCAAGTCCGCTCCCAAGTTGCGGACTTCAATGTCTCTCGAAAATTGTGAATCGTTAATATAATCCAAAGCCCCTAGTTCAATGTGTTTATCATTGATCCAGGCAGATATTCTTAATATACCTTGTAGTTGCTCCCACAAAACAGAATCTTGATTTGACTGTTGAAGGCCGGCACTTACCTGGGGATCTGCGATGATTTCATAAATGTGCTGTAGCAACTCTTTGCTGTCATCTTTAGTGCCCATCCAACTTAAAGCTCTTAAAATTTCTGACCTTGTATCTACATCAGCATGCGGCAACTTTTGCGCAATAAAATCAACGAACTGACGCTTATGCTGCTGATCAAATGAATTACCAATCTCACTTAATTGAGAAAAAAGGCTGGCTTGTTCATAATGATCCGGATTCAAATCAAAAAAATGCGTATATAATAGCATGATGTAATTGTAATCACGTGCGATGGCATCAGGCCCAAGTAGGCCAAGGCACGCCTTTGTCACGTCCTGACCTACTGCGCTGGATCGAGGAAAATTTTTATGCATTTGATAAATAAGATTCTCTTCGATCACATTGCTTTGGCCTTCACTCAACGAATTGGCTGCTTGGGGAGAAACATTGTCTACCAGATTACCTAACGATGCCAAGGCTTCCTCACGCATATCAAGATCAGGACTGTTCATCGTATACACCAGGGCTGGCAAGATAACTTTAATAAATACTTGTCGATTGGTCTCCTCGTCTGCATTCAAAACAAATTTCAATCCTCTTAAAGCGGCTGATTGGACTATTTTCTGTATTGCAGTATCTGAACTTTTGACACTCATTATCTTGTCAACTAAAAACGGAACGCTTCCGATCTTAAAATCTCTATTATAAAATTCATACCCATCTGCCGTTTTAGCTTTTTCTACTGAATCAAAAACTTGAGCAACACGCCTGCCTTCTTTAGCATCCCTGATGCGTGACATCAGTCGTGCGTCAGGTGAAGGTAATTTTCCGTCAAATCCGACCCATTCCATCCTATGTAAGCTCGTTGTATCTACGAGAGAATTTACAGTACTCATCCTTGGATTCACCATACATCCGCCTGCGGTCCATAAGATCCCTGAGCTTACAAATGCTAAAATAAGTTTGCCAATATTCGGGCTAAGTTTCGCAGATTTCTTGGGCAAAATACTCATCGCAGGGCTGATCTGCTTCATGATATCCCTGATGATGTAGCCGCTTGATTGGTCCGGTAATTGAGCGGGGTCGTGCGTATAACCCATGGCGGGGTTCAAATTGGTCACGTTCATGGCAAGGTCCATCCCGCCGGAGAAATATTTTCTGGGTATCGTTACTTGGGTTAAGGCATCTGTATCTTCTTTGATGTAATTGAAAACGCCTTTCTTAAAGGCCTGCAAATATCGCTGATAGATGGCTTCAACATCGTTCTTATTGTGGATTCCCGCTTTCGCGGGAATGACAGTGGAAGTATACTCAACGCCGGCTACCTTCTTTTGATCGGCATAAACCTGCTCTAAAATACTGTCCTTGATCTTCTTTTTGTACCAGGTGGCTAAGATGAGGCTGTTGTAGACTTGGCGCAATTGGG
>CAZASA010000083.1:0-10122 GCA_964487685.1 uncultured Planctomycetales bacterium | reverse complement strand
ACTTATGAAAACTAAAAAATCTTTAACCGGACACTACTGGGGTCAACTCCCTATTTTATAAGGAGTATTGATGAGAAAGAAGGGAGTTAAAAGGTGCTGCATGTGCGATAAGCCTGTTTTTTCGCCTAGGTCGATCTATTGTCTGGAATGTTCTCATTTTAGTGCGCGGATGTCGGATGAACGGTTTTCGCCACAGATCCGTGAGGATCTTAGGAAACTAAATTGAAGATTTCTGTAAAAACCCACCCTAAATCCAAGAAAATAGAAGTGCTGCAAAAAGACCCTGCCCATTATGAGGTCTGGGTGAGGGAGCCGCCGGACAAGGGCAAAGCCAACCAGGCAGTGATTAAGGCCTTGAGCGATCATCTGGGCCTGCCGCCTTCGCGGTTGAACATAAGTTCCGGCCATGCTTCCCGTAATAAGATCATCGAGATCGATGCTTTTACAACTTGACTTAAGGAAAATAGCCGGACTGTTTCTGAATAAGCGATTATGATTCAATGAGTTCTGTCAGAAGTGCCCTAATAAGTAGACCTTTCATAACCTGGAAGGTTTTATTATCTAGAGCTTGTTTTTAGATAATATATATGGCACTCTTATAATATGAGAGCGCAGTACTGTCTTTTTACCGTATTGTCATTTTTTCTTAACTGCTTGGGGCCTTTGCCTTTAGCCCAGGCAGATGATTTTATCCTGCCCAAACCAGGCATGCGTGTTGCTTTAAGCCCTGAATTTAATCCTCCCATATTAAGGGGGATCAAGGTCAATCAGGATAATCCTCTGCGTTTTGATTTTGTGTTGGATAAAGGGGATAGCCGTTCTTCTAATGCCGACACCAGAAAAGAAGCTGTTCTTCTCATCAAATATTTCCTGGCCAGCTTAACGATCCCTGAGCAGGACCTATGGGTCAATCTTTCACCCTATGAAAAAAACAGGATCATCCCATCAAGTTTCGGCCTGACTGAAATGGGCCGAGATCTCTTGGCGGAAGACTACATGCTCAAGCAGATCACAGCCTCATTGATCTATCCTGAAGATGCGATCGGAAAAAGATTTTGGAAGCGGGTCTATGAAGAAGCGGCCCGAAAATATGGCACGGTCAATATCCCGGTTAATACCTTCAATAAAGTATGGATCGTTCCCCAGGACGCGGTTGTCTATGAACATCAAGGCTCTGCCTTTGTCGTCAAATCCAAATTAAAGGTCATGCTTGAACAAGATTATCTAGCATTGAACAAAAATTCACCTGCTGTCGTTGGAAGGGCGCAAGGCAAGGACGTTAATGCACTTGGGTCAAATATAGTCAGGGAGATCATCATTCCTGAATTAACGAAAGAAGTCAATGAAGGCAGGAATTTCGCCCGGCTCCGGCAGATCTATGATGCGATGATCCTCGCGGCATGGTTCAAGGTCGCTTTAAAAGAAAGCCTTTTGGGGCATGCCTATGTTGATAAAAATAAGACCTCGGGAATTAATGTGGATGACCCTTCCATAAAAATGAAGATCTATAAGCAATATTTAGCGGCATTTAAAAAGGGGGTATTTAATTTTATCAAGGAAGAACGTGATCCCGCCACTGATCAAAATATTCCCAGGAAATATTTCTCCGGTGGGTTTACAGGGGCCCGTATGGCCAATGGTGAAAATATGGCCATGTACGTTAAGGAACATAAGACTCCGTCATTATCGCCTTTTGACTTTGCACAAATTACCCAAGACAGCTCCTTGGATGTGACCGTTGATCTGGCCCAGTCGCCGGATACCAAAGCAGGGACCCCGTTAGCTGTTAATACCGCAAAAATTAACGCGGTCAATTTAACGCTCAATACCTTGAAATGGGCCGGAAGTCTTATTGCGGCAGCCGTAGTGGCAAGTGTGAACTTCGGCTGTGCGACAACTCCGACAAAGATACCAACCCCTCAGGCCCCAGTCATTCTGCCTAAGGATAATAGTTTTGATCTATCCAAGTTCCAAACAAACCCTTTTGGCAATAAAAATGATTTTGTCGAGGAAAGGCATCCGTACCATAACTTGGTCTGGAAACCACAGGTTATTAACGATCTACCTCAACCCTCTCAGGACTTAAAGGAAAAACTGCGTTACCTTGATCAAGATAAAAAGGTGCTTGACCAGCTCAAAGATGTTGAGGACGCTGCAAGAGGACAACAAGGTATCTCATTTAAAACCCGGGACCTTAATTTAGGCGCTGTTCCGGCACTTATCGACATATTCCAGAACAATCCTAACCTATTAGTCAGGCATGGAGCAATCTATGCCATCGGTTCGATCATTAAAGATAATAGTAAAGTGCAATCAGGCTCATCAATGTATCAACAATACTTCTTGCCGGTGCTTATCAATGCCCTCAATGACCCTGATGATGAGATCCGTTCCAGAGCATTAGGCGCTCTTGAATATATTGGATATGTCCCCTTGTCCCCAGAGGTGAGAAAACTTATCGCAGATGTCCTTATTTTTGAATTAAAGCAGGATGGTATGTATTACAGTGTTGATGTCTCGCCGGGAGTCCTAAAATTCATCGATCCTGATCCCCCAACGGGCTTGGCGATCTTAAAAATGATCGACGAGGATATTGTTAAATCAGATGTCTATGCCGCTGGAGGGACGTATGGCGTCATGGCTGGTTTTCTTAAAGATCAGCCTGAAATAGTCACCGGAAGGATAATCCCTGCTTTGGAGGCGATCGCGAGCACCAAAAATGTGGAAGAACCTTTTTTTGAAGTGGCAACTGAAAGTCTTGCGGGTATCATCACTGATAATACTCAATCGGATACGGCCAAGAAAGCGGCCTTTGAGGCCATGAAGCGTTTGACAGATGCTAAGGCAGGTGAATCAGAAAGATATTATGACTTAATTTTTAAGACATATGGCAAAGCCGATCAGGGGACAAAGGAAGAAATAATTTCTCTTTTAAACCAAAGAACATCAAATCCGTCAGGGTACACGCGGGCCTTGGCTCTTAAGGCTCTGACGGATATTTGGGATGATGCGTACCTGATAAAAGGTAGGGAGGCTGAAGCAAATGAATTGTATGAAGATATATATAAGTTGGTGATAGATCAACAATTCTCAACTACTCAACAGGGCTCTCAACAAGCAGAGCTCGCCCGTTTGATTGCGATATGGAAGATGGTCAATTTTACAAATGATAAACACCCCTATGGTGAATTTTCAAAGACCATAGCCCCAACTGTGATTCCGTTGATAGGATCGGATGATCCGGATATTGCTTCAGCTGCAGCTAATTCTTTGAGTAATATTATCATTAATCTATCTACGTACCATCCTGAATATCCTGATCTGAGGTTTCTCAAAGGAATAGCAGGCCGTTCAGAAGATCTTAAGGCCGGGACGCTTAATTATAAACGCATCCGACGGATCTATGATCTAAAGAAGTTTCAAGAAGCGGCCAAGACCATGACGCCGGGCAATGAATTTGCCCTGGCTGTGACCATAGATAATATTATCTATGATTCAGGAAAGGATATTAATGATACGCTTGTCGAACAGTTGGTCCCTGTGGTCAAAGGTATAGTCGAGCGCCGCGGTCAAAGTGTTATATTAAAGTCAACGGATGATGTGTTCATGGCAAAACATGAAGATTTCCGGACAAATCACCATGCGGAAGATGCCCTTGAAGCCTACGGCATCACAAAAATAAAAATATTGACCGGCCCGGAAAATAAACAGAACATCAGGGATGAAATCAAAAAACCGGCGCACACCGTTCTTTGGTTTAACAATCATGGCAGTCCTGATAATGTCTGGTTGTCCATGGGGCAGGACGGCAAGGACCACAGCAATACATTATCTGATCCAGATGCGATCAGTTATAAAGAATTGTCCGAAGATCTGATCGAGAGGGCCAAAAGGAATAACGGTAAACTATCCGATCTGACGATCTTTGTTGATTCCTGTTACTCAGGCAATTTTATCAGGTCACTTTTGAGAGAGTTGGTAAAAGCCAAAAAAGCAGGGATCATTTCAGATTATCCGACCATCATTGCCGCAGACGGACTGGGGGTAGTGTCAAGACAAGATGTATTTGCAGATGCAATCAAGAAATTCCATGATGATCATATCATCTATTCTCAGGGCGGCTTGTTATTAATCGATGTGCAAGATGAAATAAGGGATACTACGTCCATCGTACAGCTGCCGATGATCGGTTATGACCTAAACAACCAGGAACGAACGGACCTAAATAAAATACTCGGTTTGGTTAAAGCATTGGATTTTATTTATGGGATCAACCTGCCTTCACAGAGGGACATCGTTCCACAAGTCGCTCCTATCAATACCTTGCCGTTCTATGTGGATGGAAGTTTAATGAAAGGGCATATAGTTCCCGGTAAACCATTAGATAGCCTTGCCTATAACGGCGGTATCGATCTATCCAAAACTACCTCTCAATTGCAAGTCCAGGGCGATTCTTCAATAACCCAAGGATTCTTTACCAATGAGCCGCTCTTCGATGAAAAGAACATCAAAGGGCTTTTCCCCGTGATCGTAAGCATGGAGCCTGTGACAAACTGGAAAGAATTTCTAGGTTCTTAAACCAACTTCCAGTGTATTCCCTCGTTGACACCCCTCTCTTAATTCTATATAATAAACATTCTATAAAATTGCATAATCTATATTAAAATTAAGGCGGTTTATGATGGAACTTGATGAAAATAAAGCTGTTAGGATAAAGAAACTGGATGCGCTTAAAGCCAAGGGGATTGATGCTTATGCCCAGCGCTTTATCCGGACGCATGCCATTGCTGAAATCCTTAAAGATTTTAAAGAAGGTGTAAAAGTCATTACTGCCGGCCGCATTATGGCAAACCGGGACCAGGGTAAGGTCCATTTTATGGACCTGATGGACCAGACCGGACGCATGCAGCTTTTTATCAAGGGCGATAATATCGGCCAGGATGCCTATGATATGCTCAAATGCCTGGACTTGGGCGATATCATCGGCGTCGAAGGGGAAACCTTCACCACCAAAACCGGGCAAAACAGTATCCGGGTTTCCAAATATCAGGTGCTGGCCAAATCCCTGCAAACCATGCCGGAAAAATGGCATGGCTTAAAAGATGTGGATATCCGTTACCGTCAGCGCTATGTGGATCTGATCGCCAATCCCGAAGTGCGGGACGTGTTCATTAAACGTAGCCATATCATTTCCTTTATACGCTCTTATCTCGACGGTAAAGGATTTTTGGAAGTGGAAACACCGATGCTTCAGCCATTGGCAGGAGGGGCTCGCGGCAAGCCTTTTAAGTCCAAACATAATGCGCTGGATATGGATGTTTATTTACGAATTGCGCCCGAGTTATATTTGAAACGGTTACTCGTCGGCGGCCTTGAGAGGGTCTATGAGATCAATCGTAATTTCCGTAATGAAGGGATCTCAACGCGGCATAATCCGGAATTCACCATGCTCGAGGTCTACCAGTCTTACGGGAATTTTGAAGATATGATGCAGATCACCGAGGAGATTGTCAGTTCCTTGGTTTATAAATTGTATGGCACCTATAAGATCAAATATCAGGGCCAGGACATAGATTTTACGACACCCTGGGAACGCCGCTCATTTGCCAAGGTGGTGAAAGATAATTTTGACATTAATCCGGAAGATTCAGCTGAGGAGATGTTGACGAAAGTAAAGGCTAAGAAACATGGAAGCTTTAAGCTTGATCGTCTCACAAAATCGGCGATCATGAAGATCGTTGAGGAAGCGCTTGATGAGAAAGCAACGGCCAATCCGGTGTTCATGCTGGATTATTTTACATTTTTATCGCCGCTGGCCAAGGCCAAGCCGGATAATCCGGCCGTGGCCCAGCGTTTTGAGTTTTTTATCGCGGGCATGGAAGTGGGCAACGCTTATTCCGAGCTTAATGATCCCCAGGAGCAGTATAAGCGCCTGGTGGCCGATTTGGATGATGACGTAGAAACCGGCAACCGTGTTATCGATGAGGACTTTGTCAGGGCTCTTGAATACGGCATGCCGCCGGCCGGTGGTTTGGGTATAGGCATCGACCGCTTAGTCATGCTTTTAACGGATTCAGCGTCGATCAGGGACGTTATTCTGTTCCCTCTGATGAAGCCCGAGGCTTGACGACCAAGGAACAGGTAATATTGAAGGCGGAGCAATAAATTAATGAATTTTGAATGGTGGCTTACATTTAGGTATTTGACGGCCAAGAAAGACAAATTTCTTGCTGTTATAAATTTTGTTGCGATCGCCGGTATTGCGATCGGGGTGATGGCCCTGATCATTGTCATCGGGGTCATGACCGGCTTTGATCATGACCTGCGTGAAAAGATCGTAGGGGCCAACGCGCATATCTTTGTAGAACGCGAAACCGGGGTTAAGAATTATTTTCAATTAAACGCGCGCTTAAGGTCTTTGCCCGGGGTCATTGCCAGCACACCTTACATTCATGGCAATGTATTTCTGGAACAAGGCACCAGGGCCGCCAGTTTGATCTTGCGCGGGGTAGACCCGGCTAATGAGGGGGGAGTAACACGGATCAATAGTTATCTTTCACATGGCAAGGTCGCGGATTTGAAGAATGACGGTGTTTTGATCGGCAGTCAATTGGCTTCCTATTACGGTTATCAGGTGGGAGACACGATCACGATTATATCACCAGCGTCAGGAATTGCCGGTACCGGTTGGCGCTATAAATTCAAGGTGGCAGGGATCTTTAACTCAGGGATGTATGATTACGATATGAATTTGATCCTGATCACACTGACCAAGGCCCAGCAGATCTTTGACATCGGACAAACAGTCACCGGTATCGGCCTAAAATTAAAAGACCCTGACCAGGCAGCGGCCGTTAAAAAGGAAATTTATGAATCGGTCGGGTTCAGTTATCTAGTGCGTACCTGGATGGAAACCAATGCTAATTTTTTTGCAGCCCTGGCCTTGGAGAAATTTGCGATGTTTGTGATCTTAACTTTGATCGTGCTGGTGGCCTCATTTAATATCATCAGCACCCTGATCGTGACCGTGACGAGCAAGGTCAAGGATATCGGCATCCTTAAATCTATCGGTGCATCCCGGGCCAGCATCCACCGTATTTTTACCTGGCAAGGCTTGGCCGTGGGTGTCATGGGAACATTTTGGGGTTTTGTCGGCGGAGTAGGCATCATTCTCCTCCTTAAGAAATACCAGTTCATTAAATTACCCCAGGATATTTATTATATCGACCATTTGCCGGTCGTGATCCAGGCCTCTGATGTGGGATTGATCGTGGGGGCAGCCATGCTCATCACCTATGCCGCGACCATTTATCCTGCGATCAAGGCCGCTAATCTAGAGCCGGTGGAAGCGTTGAGGTACGAATAGTGTTAATAGAAGCGAATAATATCCATAAAGTCTATCCCGGCCCGCTGCATGTGCTTAAGGGGGTGGACATGTCCATTGAAGCCGGTGAAGTCGTGGCCATTGTCGGCCCGTCGGGTGCCGGGAAATCGACCCTTTTACATATTTTGGGAGGCCTTGATGAGCCCAAGGAAGGCCAGGTGATCTTCAATGGCCAGGACCTTTATGGCATCAGTGATATCAAGCGTGCCCAGGTGCGTAATACGGAAATGGGATTTGTTTTTCAATCGTATCATTTATTGCCGGAGTTAACCGCGTTGGAGAATGTGATCCTGCCGGCCATGATCAAAGAAAATTCAGGAAAAACGAGCAAAATCGAGTTTGCTGGGTTAAAATTGCTCGAGCAACTGGGGCTCTCATCCCGCGCCTCACACCGGCCCAATCAGCTTTCAGGTGGTGAACAGCAGCGGGTGGCCATCGCGCGTGCCTTGATGAACGGTCCCAAGGTGATCTTTTGCGATGAGCCTACGGGAAATTTGGATTCAGTCAGCGGACATATGGTGATGGATACACTTTTGCGTTTGAACCAGACCCACGGCGCCGCGGTCGTCATCGTCACCCACGACGAAAAGATAGCCAGCCGCACCGGGCGGATCATCAGTATGAAGGATGGATTATTAGAACCATCCCAACACCCGGTGTTAGGAAGGTAAACCCTCCTAACACCGGGTGTTGGGTAGGTTTAATGGAGAGGGAAATTATGAAGATTTACCTAAACGGAAAATTAGTGGACAAGGCTGACGCCAAGGTGTCGGTGTTTGACCATGGCTTTCTTTACGGCGACGGGGCGTTTGAAGGGATCCGCACCTATAACGGGCGTGTCTTCCGTCTTAAGCAGCATATTGACCGTCTATTTGAAACCATGCACACGCTGATGATCGATCCTTTGATGACCAAGAAGCAATTGACCGATGCGGTGGTTTCCACCTTGCACGCCAATAAGATCAAGGACGGTTATATCCGCATGATCGTCAGCCGCGGCGACGGGGATTTAGGCCTTGATCCGCGTAAATGTTTTGGTAAACCCAATGTGATCATCATTGCGGACAAGATCACCTTATATCCGGCGGAGCTTTATCAAAAAGGCATGGAGATCATCACCGTGGCGACCGCCAAGAACGGCCCTAATGCGCTCAATCCCCAGTTAAAGTCGCTTAATTACCTTAACAATATCCTGGCCAAAATCGAGGCTTCTTTGAGCGGCTACAATGAAGCGATCATGCTTGATGGCAGCGGCTATGTCGCCGAGTGCACAGGGGACAATGTTTTTATTGTTAAAAATGGCGTGCTTTCAACGCCGCATTTGGGTGGTTTAAAAGGTATAACCAGCGGCGCGATCGTGGAATTGGCCCAAAAGATGAAGATCAAGGTCTTTGAAGGTTACATCACCCGCCATGAGGTGTATAATGCCCATGAATGCTTTTTAACGGGGACCGCGGCGGAATTGATCCCTATTGTCAAGGTGGATGGCCGCACCATCGGCGATGGTAAACCCGGAGTGACGACCAAGAAGCTTTTGGACGCATTCCATCAATTGACTAAAAAAGATGGCGTCAAATATGACCTGTGATATATGCGGCAAGAAAAAAGCAACTGTCCATTTGACGGAGATCGTCGATGAGCAAATGACGGAAATGCACCTCTGTGAAGAGTGCGCCCGCCAGAAAAGCACCCAGATGGAACAGCAATTTGGGCTGGCTGACCTGTTAGCGGGTTTGTCCGATCCAAGCAAGACATCAGCGTCGTCCAAGGACAGTGAAAAAAGTGTCCTGAAATGTTCCCGTTGCGGTCTGCCTTATGAGGATTTCCGCAAGTTCGGACGCTTGGGATGCGGTGAATGCTACACGTCTTTTAAAGAACATTTGACCGGGCTATTGCGTAAGATCCATGGCTCGAATAAATATTTAGGAAAAACACCCGCGACCAATAAGGAAGGCCAAAAAGAAACGGCTTCAGTGGGTACCGCCGTGGCACTTCTTCCTTCTGAAGTGTTGGCGGATTTAAAACAGCAGCTGCAATCAGCCATTGCGGGAGAAGATTTTGAAAAAGCCGCTATCATCAGGGACAAGATCAGGAACCTTGAACAGGAATAATATTCGGTCCTATGAAAATTGAAGAATTATTAAATCATACAGGAGAATGGCTCAGAGGCACCGGTCCGTCGGCGCATATTGTGATGAGTTCAAGGGTACGCCTTGCGCGCAATTTGGCCGCATGGACCTTTCCCGGTAAATCCGCCAAAAAAGACCTGGAAGCGGTCTTAAAAGCATTTGGGGAAGGGGTCAACCGAATCAGCGCCTTAAAAGGATCGACGCTGTTTGAAATGACCGAGATCGACCAGGTGGACCGCCAACTACTGGTTGAACGCCATCTGATGAGCCATGAGCATGCGTCCAACCCTGAAGGCAAGGGCCTTTTGGTGACTGCGGAAGAAGTAGTTTCCATCATGGTCAATGAAGAAGACCATCTGCGCATCCAGGTGATGCGTTCGGGTTTGAATTTGACCGAAGCATGGGACATCATCAATGCCATCGACGATGCCTTGTCCCGTGAGCTTTCTTTCGCGTTTTTGCCAAGCTGGGGATTTTTGACCGCCTGTCCGACGAACACCGGGACAGCGATGCGGGGAAGTGTGATGATGCACCTGCCGGCCCTGGTCATGACCAAGCAGATCAATAAGGTCCTGGCCGCGATCTCCAAATTAAGTTTTGCCAGCCGGG
>CAZASA010000082.1:3982-10252 GCA_964487685.1 uncultured Planctomycetales bacterium | reverse complement strand
TTCCTCATAGTTTTTGTTCCGGAGGATTTCTAGTACTTTTTGCTCCTGCTCAGAGATTCTATTGTCAGATATAACTTTGGCAGGGGAGTCTTTGGTATCATAGAGTGAGCTGTCTTTCGATTTATCTACGATATTCCGTACGTATTTGATAAAGGGCATGCTCAAAACAGGCGTCATTTTATTTAGGGCGTTAGTATAGTTCTCAATAAATTCCTTGTCTGCTAGCAATGCAGTGTGGGAGCAATTTTCGCCTTCAATAACGAGCGTAACCCGGTTTCCTCTAAGGGTAGACATTATGCCATACTCAATTTCTTGCATTGTCATCTTGGTTTTAGCGCCGGATTTCTTTTTGACAGGTACTGTGACGCGTGAATCAGAGAGATTGTTCAGGGTTGATTGGATATTATCTAATGAAGTGCCACGCTGTCTTAGGTCGGTTAAAATTTCGAGCTGGACAAGATCATTCATGGATAGTCGCAACCAGCCGCCCTGCTTTGGGTCGCGGGAACCGATATGTAAGTCTTTCTTGGCCCATGTGCAGAGATTCTTTGAGCTTACGCCTTCAATCACACCGGCAACAGTTCCGGCAGAGAAGAAGGGCTTGTTGAGAACCTTCCTGTAAATGTCAATGAAGTCCTCAGAGAATGCCGGACCTTCTTTATGTTTAATTTCAGTTGTCATAGTGATGCCTCCGTTTGGCTAAAATATTACCATACGGTAATGTCTTGTCAAGCAATTTTGCGGTGAGACAACGCTGATTGTTATCAACTTTTCAAAAGTAGACACTTTTCAGTTTAAAAGTAGACAGGCCAAAAGTCGAGAATTTTAAGGCGTTCGACCTTAACGAGCTTGGCATTGTGCCAAAAGCGTAGTTCATAAAGATCATTGTCTAAAGGATAGGCTCGAATATCGACGGGATAGCGTGGTTCTACATTAGATAACTTGATGGTTATGTTTTTAATGGTTACAGAGGAATAACCGTCAATGTAGCGTTCAATGCGTATGGCAAAGATGTCTTTAAAGCTCAAAAAAGGCCTAGGGATGGTCCAAGTACGGAATAAAGATTTTTTTGCTTCTAAAGCGGAATTAAATCTCTTGTTTGGGATTTCACGGGTGGTTGTGTGAACTTGGCGGTAGTTATATCTTTCGCGTTCCCAGTTTAAGATGCGGTTGGCATGGGCAATATCTTTGACATTTTCACGGATGCAAGTGCGGACAAGATGATCTTGAAGCCAACCATAAGGTCTTTCGATTTTTCCCTTAGCCTGGGGAGACAAGGCAGGGATTGGTTTAATACCACATTCTTTGACGACTTGGCGCCATTGGGGATCGACGTCGTCGGTAAATTTTGTAAAACTTAAATGCCTTTGATCGCGTCCTTTGACATAACGGAATATGGAATGGCAATCTGTGTAGTAAGCTAACGGGGTTCCGTATTTAGTCACAACCGATTGTAAAGCTTGGATGTGGGCAATGCTTGATTCACGCTCAATTAATTTGGCATAAAGCATAAAACGGCTGTAGTCATCCAGGGATGTAATAAGACACCATTTAACGCCAGAATCAGGTGCCCACATATGATAAGAGGCGTCATGTTGGATCAATTCGCCCGCATGGCTGGTTAAAACTTCCCGGTCATGAGCCTTGGGGGTTTTGCGCTTAGGCAGGTAAAAATCGTTGGTTTTGGCGTATTGAATAATTGTGTTTAAGGCGGCTGATTGCTTATATTTGGTTTCTAAGCGCTTTTGAATGTAGCTATAGTTGTATTTGTAAAGCGGAATGTCCTTGTTTTGGATAGCTTTTTTATCAATAGCAAGCTCTTTGATGATATTTTCTTGAATTTCCGGAGCTATGCGTTTGGCTTCGCTTGAACGCTTATAATCGACGGAGAATTCTTTAGGATCATCACGATAGGCTTTAAGAACCCTAAAAAACATGGCCTTTTTAATGCCAAGGATTTCTTGAAGGTACTTGCGTTCAACTTCGTTCTTAACGTACTTTTCTAAAAGCTCTTTAACTTGTTCGGTTGTAAATTTTGTGTGGATTTGGCTGGCCATATTGGAATCCTTTCGTTTATTCCAAGTATGGCTTATTTGGGACCTAAATGAGGTGTCTACTTTTGAACTGAAAATTCGTTAAAAAGTGTCTACTTTTGAATTGCAGATGACATGAGACAACGCTGATTGGCATAATATAGATACACATGCTAAACTTACTTTATAGTGAAAGAATTTACATCTATATTCATCCTTGTATGCTTTTTGGTCACAGGACAGATGAGGGCATGCCCTGTCTATGCCCAGGAAGATTCCCTATTTCTTGGTGGACAGCGGGGTTATGTTTTGCCTGCGCCAGGGGAGATGGTTCATTTAAGCCCTGAGTTTAACCCTCCAATACTAAAGGGCATTAAGGTTTACCCGGACAATCCATTCCGTCTTGATTTCATCCTCGATAAAGGTAATTCCAGCGATTCAACTAAGCGGTTAAAGTCTGAGTCAACCCGCCTGATTAAATATTTCCTTGCTTCGCTTACCGTTCCAGAGAAAGACCTATGGGTCAACCTGTCGCCTTATGAGAAAGACCGTATCATTCCGGATGGCTTTGGTGTGACAGAAATGGGCCGTGACCTTTTGGGCCAGGACTACATTCTCAAGCAGATCACAGCGTCCGTGATCTATCCTGAAGAGAAAATTGGTAAGGAATTTTGGGATAAAGTTTACGCAGAAGCACGTAAGCGATATGGCACAACGGATGTTCCGATTAACACGTTTAACAAGGTTTGGATTGTCCCTCAAAAGGCTGTTGTTTATGAGAATAAGGACTCAGCCTATGTTGTTAATAGCCGACTTAAAGTCCTTCTGGAACAGGATTATTTGGCGCTGGAAAAAGGAACAAAAGTCCAAGCGGTTATGGGCAATGCTAAGGAAACCAATAAGCTGGGCTCAGAGATTATCCGTAAGATAGTAATTCCAATCCTTGAGAAAGAAGTTAACGAAGGCAAGAACTTTGCAGAGTTGCGTCAGGTCTATAATTCCCTTATTCTGGCGATTTGGTTTAAGGATAAGATTAGAGAGACCCTGCTTGGCAAGGCCTACGTTGATCAAAAGAAAACAGGGGGTATCGATATTGAGGATAAAGATGCCAAGGATAAGATCTGGGCGCAGTATATCAAGGCGTTTAAGAAAGGTGCGTTTAATTATATCAAAGACGATTATGACCCAGTAGCGCAACAGACGGTGCCGAGGAAGTATTTCTCAGGAGGAGAGGGTCTTTACGGAACAAGGGCTACTATTTCAAAAACAAGTGATAGTGGCCAATTACCGCAGGGCGTTTCTGACCGGGCTATGATTGTGAGGGCGAATTTCTATCCTATTGCAGATTCGGCTATGGGCACAAATCCCGTAGCTGGCCTGATTAAACAGCCTGAGCTTAGGCAGTTTATTATTCATTATTTGACACGAAGGTATGTTCATTGGGGTTTACCAGATTCTTTAGCGAGTAAGATTGTGAATACCTTAGTAGATAATGGAGATGATTTGGCCAAGGGCAGAGAAGAAGTTTATAAAATTACTAATTTTGGGAGCGATCCTCAGTGGCGAAATGCTTATGCGAAATATCAAGAGACTATTAAATATGAGTCGGCTTTTGAACAAATTCGAAAATATCTGGAAGGCTTGAAATCTGATGCCGTGGTAGTTGATTTAGGTGCTGGGAATAATGTTTTTGGTGCGACAATGGCGTCTCAGTTGAGGCATGTTAAGGTTGTTGGCGTTGACATTATGGATTATCATGAATCACGTGCCATCCCGAATTTGAGCTATCTTAAGCAACCGGCGCCAACGAAACTTCCAGAAGAAATTAAGGCTCATTCTGTAGACGTTATAACAGTAAATGCCGTTCTTCATCATGTTGATAGTGATTTGTTGCCGGGTCTCTTGGCTGAAATTAGAAGGGTTTTGAAGCCGGATGGGAAAGTGATCGTCATTGAAGATACCTATTCTGAACACCTTCCCTTACAAGGCGTGACCGATGAGGCACTGACGCAAGGTTTTCTTAACCTTGTTCATAGGTATGGTCCTGGCTTTGCCAAAGATTTCTTTACCTTCAATGATTGGTATAGCAACATCGTTGTACATAAATGGGATGGGATGGCAACACCATATGAATTTAGATCGATTGAGGAGTGGCAAGGGGTTTTCAAAAATGCGGGGTTCTTCTCTGTTGATGTTCAGAATTTAGGATTTCCTGCGACGGGCTTCCATAAGCCTAGCCTTGGGATAGTTGTTGTTCGCGTACCAATAGTTTTGAATGAAACGATCCCGGGAACCCGTGGGGATATGAAAGTGCGGATGAGATTAAGTCCGACATCGAATGTAGCTGTTGTGTATTTACACGGCATGGGAGGAGACATTAACAACAAAGTCGGCCAAGGGCTGGAAGAATTGCCGTTAGATATGTCCGTTGTACGGTACACATCATCAAGGATTCATGATAAGCCCGATCATGTAACAAAAGAAGGCTTTGTGAAAAGTTTTGGGCCTGAAGGCGAGAAGGTCTTGCAATGGTTTGAGGACAACAATTATTTGGACAATTCTAAGAAGGACAGACTTGAGATCGATTGGAAGAAATCCCCTTCCATAGATGAAATCCTAGCAGAACTTAAGAATAATAAAATCACATCTGATAATGAGATATTAACGGCAATTAGAAAGCTCGATTGGATCAGGTATACATTCGGTAATAAAAAAACCGGTGATGAAGAAAAGACTTTTGATGATGAAATCGCTGATCTAAAGCGAGTTGTCGACGCAACGATTCAGAAATTTGCTGAGCTAGGCCGAGGGCCTTTGCAAATAGTACTTGTGGGTGAAAGTTTGGGTGGGACGATAGTTCCGATAATTGCGCATGAACTTGAAGCGAAAGGAGTTAAGGGGATTGTTTCTATAGCCGGGAACTCGGGATATGAACCGAAAAGTCCGACAATAAGCCCTTCGGAAATTCATCCGATTACGGGTAAAATACCGGAACACCAGAAGATGCTCGAAGAGTTTAAGAAATTTAAGGGCGAAACATTGATAATTCAAGCGGCTGAAGATAACCCTGATCGCAATGCATCTTCCGCAAAGTGGCAAAAGAAGGCGCCATTGATCGTTCCAGGAAAGCATGATATTAATTCAAGCGGTGAGGATACAGAGAAGGAAATCAAGGAAGGGTTGTTTGATTTTATTACTTCTTTGAAAGAACGCTTGGGAGACCTAGCTCAAGATAGCGCACCGGGCGGTATTGATTTGACCCGTGACAAAATGGGACTTCAGGTTCAGCATTCGGGCAGTGGCGTTCAGTTTAAGTTTGATCCAGCCATTCTTCAACAGTTACAAACCGCCACGGGGTTGATGCCGATTATTATTGATATTCGTCCAATGACAATAACAGTTCCGATGTTCCTTGGGCTTCCCGACAAGGAGAAGTGATGAGCAGGATTTTTATTGCGGAAGATGGTGTTTTGGTATATTCTTTAATTAAACAGGTCTAAAAGGATGCTAACTATGCGCAATGAAGTTTCTATATCTAATATTTTGAAGCTGGATGTCTCAGAAAGAATCCAGTTGGTGGAAGATGTTTGGGATAGCGTTGCTGCTGTCCCGGAAGCGATTCCACTGACAGACAAACAGACAAAAGAGCTGGATCAACGCTTGGAGGCCTATCACAGTAACCCTTCCGCCGGTTCTCCCTGGAAAGAAGTCAAACAGAGAATATTGTCCAGAAAATGAAATACGATCTTATAATTCGACCGGAAGCCGAGCAGGATATGCAAGGCGCTTTTGGCTGGTATGAAGACCGTGTTTCTGGGCTTGGCATGGAGTTTATGCGTTGCGTTGACGCATCTATAGCTCAAATTAACCGTGCCCCACAAACGCACCCGGTCATATATCAGGATATTCGTAGAATCTTAACCCGTCGTTTCCCTTTTGGGGTTTTCTATATTGTGGTTGGTCAAAAGATTATTGTGCTTGCTGTCCTTCATGCGCGCAGGGATCCGAGCATGTGGAAAAGAAGGAAGAATTAACAAGCAGCAAGAAGTTCTGGAGACATGAACTCTTGGGATTCAGATGATTCCAGCCAGTTGCAAAACTCGTCCAACAGAGCCAATTTAATTATATGAATCCCCTTTATGGGGATTCATATAATTAAATCTTCATGAGCATGGACCCCGAACAAAAGAAAAGCAACGCCAAGCAAGAAACAGGGAATCTTGCGAGGCAATTTTAA
>CAZASA010000082.1:0-3882 GCA_964487685.1 uncultured Planctomycetales bacterium | reverse complement strand
GAACAAAAGAAAAGCAACGCCAAGCAATCAACGGGGAATCTTGCGAGGCAATCTGAAATATCGAATTGACATGTCGGATTTTCATGGTATGCTTAGAGCATGCAGATCATCAGGCAAACTGAAATAGACCAGGCTAAAAGGCTCCTAAAATCCAATCCCGTTGTAGCTTTGCTGGGACCCCGGCAATGTGGCAAAACCACCCTTTCCCGTCAAATTATTAGGCAAGTCAAGAGTGAGGCGCATTTTTTTGATTGCGAGAGCCCCCAAGACATTCAGAGATTAAGCGACCCTCTTACAGCGTTGACTGATTTAAAAGGTATTGTTGTGATAGATGAGGTCCAGAGGGTCCCGGAAATTTTTCCTGTTTTGAGGGTCCTTGCTGACCGTACGCAGGAGGCTAAATATTTAATTTTAGGCAGCGCATCTGCCCATCTTCTTCGGCAAAGTTCTGAAACATTGGCGGGCAGGATTGCGTTTATGGAAATTTCCGGCTTCCATCATGGGAATATATTATCCAATAAGATAGAAAGCCTTTGGCTTAGAGGAGGCTTCCCACGGTCCTATTTGGCCAGGACAGAGAGAGATTCATTTCAATGGCGCCAAGATTTTATTGCAACTTTTCTGGAAAGAGACATTCCCAATTTAGGCTTACAGATCCCTGCGCGGATGCTTCAAAGATTTTGGGCCATGCTGTCCCATTATCACGGCCAGCTGTTCAATGCCTCTGAAATTAGCCGCAGCCTTGGCGTCTCGGACCATACTGCCCGAAGGTATTTAGATTTATTAGCGGCTACATTTATGATCAGGGAAATAAGGCCCTGGTTTTATAATACAAAAAAGAGAATTATTAAAACACCTAAGATATACTTTCGAGACTCGGGTATTTTGCATGCACTCTTATCGATTGAAAACAAAAAAGGCTTACTGACACACCCTAAACTCGGCGCCTCATGGGAAGGGTTTGCTCTTGAAGAGGCCATTAAATCTTTAGAAATAAAGGAAAGCCAAGTATATTTTTGGGGCGTTCATACCGGTGCTGAAATTGATCTAGTGTTTGAGAAAAACGGTCAACTATATGGTGTCGAGGTTAAATACTCCCAAGCACCGGCTGTTACGGCGTCCATTAAAGCGGCAATAGAAGAGCTTTCGTTGAAACATGTATGGGTTATTTATCCTGGCCGTGAGAAATATCAGTTATCCAAGGATGTGACAGTTGTCCCCATTGAGGACATGAAGTTCAAATGAGGTAATTTTAAGACCTATCGACGTAATTCGCCATTTTTAGGCTGATTACGTCTTTTTTTATCGGCCAGAGCAGGGAAGGCGTATTATTAGAAATGTAAGGAATTAGTATATATGAAGTTACATAATGATATAGAATTATATCATAAATTGCTTTAATTACGACATATAATGATATATTATGATATATAAATTATGAGTAAATTGATCCGAAAATTAGAAGACTATCGGCTGGAAAACAAGATATCACAGACCAAACTCGCTGAGTTATTAGGTGTTACGTTTGTAACTGTCAACCGGTGGTTCAATGGAAAATTTGAACCGAACTCGATCCAGAAGCATCACATCAAAAAACTTCTCAAAGATACGGTAAACGAATAAAATGGATGGGGGATCGATAGATGAGCCGAAAATTTTTTACTCTTTTTGAACATCATCAACAGCCTTTAGTGCCTAAAGAGGTTTTTCTCAAACGGGTGATAAAGTGCACGTGCTTTGCGCTTTTATTATTGGTCAGCACTATCTTTTTGGGGGGCCTTGTTTATCATCGGGTTGAAGGCTTATCATGGCTCGAATCGATCTTAAACGCGATCATGATCATGACAGGGCTGGGATTAGTGGATACCTTGCACACCGACACCGCCAAGTTATTCACGTGTTTTTATGCCATTCTCACGGCCATTGTTTTTTACATGGTTTTGGCCATTTTTTTTGCACCTCTGATCCATCGCTTTTTGCACGGGTTCCATCTTGAAATCGGCCGCAACAAGGAAGATTGAAACTTTTCCCAGGGTTTATTTGTCTAATTAATGGAAGGCAGTGATGGAAGATATAGCCAAGGAAATACTGACCAGGGCTTCCCAAGGGGATATGCAGGCCTTTGAGGATGTCTATAAAGCAAGCAGCAGCTTCGTTTACAACGTTGCTTTGCGGGTCGTCAACAATAGGGAAGATGCCCTGGAAGTGTCCCAAGAGGTCTTTATGATCATCTATAACAAGCTCAAAGGGTTTAGATTTGAGTCATCTTTTAAAACATGGGCTTACAGGATAACGGCCAATACGGCGATCAATTACGCCAAAAGATATTCCAGGACCAAAACGGTCCCCTTTGAAGAATCTTTTGGTGAAGGGGCGGTCTTCAATGAAGCCCAGGAGCATATCGATCAGGAACACAAGGAAAAGTTAGTTGAGAGCCTGCTCAATGAGCTTAACCCTGAACAAAGGGCCTGCGTTGTATTGCGGGACATCCAGGGATTAAGCTATGAAGAGATTGCCCAGGCGTTGAATATCAATATTAATACCGTGCGCTCACGCTTAAAAAGGTCCCGTGAAAAATTGCTGAGTGTCAGACGGAAGGTGGATTATGAAAAAGTGTGAGCAGTTCAGGGATTTGATCCTGTCTGACCATATGGACGGCGAATTAGACCGGATCGCCGCCGAAAGGGTACAGCGTCATTTGCTTGATTGCGGCGAATGCAGGGCATTTTTAAAAGAAGTGGCGTCAATTTCCCTTAAGCAAGCGCCGCGCCATGCTGTCCCGCCTGAGCTTTGGGCCACGATCAAAGAAAACATATTACAGGACAAGCAAAAGGTAAATCCTCTTGAAAGTATCCTTGAGAAGCTGCAGGGCTTGATCATATATCCCCGGCTGGTCCCGGTCTTTGCCAGCTTGATTTTGATGCTGGTGGCAGGGTCGGTGTCATTAAATACGATCCAGATCCAGCAGACTAAGGACAAAGAGCAGGGGGAATATTTAGTTTCATTATTGGGCGCGACAAGCTCTTCCACTCAAGCGGACAATAATGATCTGGGAACACCTATTGAACATTATTTCCTATAAAGGAGAGGTATGATTAAAATTAAAGAAATATTATTGGTCAGTATCAGTGCTTTTCTGCTGGCGGCAATGCCGGTTTTGGCGCGCGCCCAGGGCGATGGGTCATCGCCCGCATGGCATTCCGGGCAGAGGATCGAGCAGGTGTATAAACAGCTTAATTTGACAGACACCCAAAAGAAACAGCTTGAGGCCAATAAACTGCAGCATCGGTCTAAAATGCAAAGCCTTCATCAAGAAGTAAAGGCAGACAAAGAAGCGTTAAAAGATGAGTTGATGAAGCCCGGATTAGATATGGCCAAGATCAATGGGCTTCATCGCAAAATCAAGGCAGTAATGTCCCAAATGGAAGACATTAAGTTAAATTCGATCCTTGAGGTCAGGACGATATTGACCCCGCAACAGTTCTCCAAATTCATTAATTTGATGCACGAACATCATGAGGGACATGGGGACAGATAATTTTAGCGGGAATTTTTGTGTTTAAGGTATTCCACTAACGCAGGGATCAAAGAAATAACGACGATCGCCAAAACCACCAGGGAAAAATTCTTTCGTACATAAGGCAAATTTCCAAAGAAAAATCCGCTTAAAGTTCCGACCAGTACCCACGCTGTCCCGCCGATAATATTATAGACAGTAAACCGGCCATAAGGCATCTTGCCTACTCCCGCTAAAAAAGGGGCAAAGGTGCGGATGATGGGGACAAAGCGGGTGATGATGATCGTCTTAGCGCCGTATTTTTCAAAGAATTCATGCGTACGTTTGATATAGGCCTGTTTGACGAAGGGGATGGCGTGATTGTT
>CAZASA010000081.1:0-10261 GCA_964487685.1 uncultured Planctomycetales bacterium | reverse complement strand
CCTGTGGGATATACCCTGTTTCAATGACCTGCTTGGTCCTGCTTTCCTGCGATTGGGTATTGGTGCCGATCATGTATCCTTGCTGATAGTCAGTAAAATCCTGGTCGGAATTCTGCTGATTACCCACCTGGTCAGCCGTGACCTTGACCAGGCTTTGCATGCCGCGCTTGATGCTGGTGCCCATATAGTAGAGGGCGACCGTCACAATACCTACGATGATCGTGTATTCCAAAATAGTCTGTCCGCGGCGCATTAAGTTCATAATTTCCCTCCCTGACAGCCCGCAGTACTAAAACAGCAGGAGGGCGGATTGGGAGCGGAACACAAGGCGGGCAACTGGACGCTTGTTGAAAGGCTGGTCGCTTGGCCTTGCTGGGAGCTAAGATATTGAACTCCCAGGACCTGAGCCTTGCCTGATGTTGCGCCGGATGTGTCCCTTTCAAAATTTTGTACCGTTGCCGCGTACTGTTCATAATACGGCTCGTATTCATAAGGGATCGAGGTCGATCCGGTTGCATTCTTGCAATTACTGTCACAGGCTCTGTTGACTGTTTGGATCAGGTAATTGCGTGCGTCATGGATGCGCGCCTTCAATCCTCGCTGGACAAACGTTGTCATGGCCACCGCTGCCGCGATCACCACAAAGAATATCATCACATACTCTGAAAAGACCGACTGGCCTTTGTTGTTCATACCTTGCCCCTAGCAATAATGCTCACCGGGAGACAGCGGCCCCATGATCGTGTCCGGGATACAAGGAGTTGTTGCCGTTGTTGTTGGCGTTGTTCCCGCCGCGTTATCTTGCAAGTACGAGGCCACATTGAGCATATCCTGAGTGGTAGTGGTGAATACCTGGTTGACGCGCTGTGAAAAAAGCCCCCTTGTCGGATTGGTAAATGCAATGACTACCGCGATGATCGCTGTGACAAGCAGGATATATTCCACCGTGCTTTGACCTTTATGTGAATGCATGAGTAGGTCCTCTTTTAAAAAAAATAGTGTCATTGCAAGCGAAGCGCAGCAATCCCTTTTAAAAGATTACCGCGTTGCTTCGCTTGCAATGACACTATATTGTTTTGCATATCGGGCTTTCCTTATTTAGAAACCCCTTTACTATTGCGTTGATCCCCAATACTCCTGTGCTGTATTAAGGATTAGAGAATTATCCGTTTCATTGGTCACTTCATTGCCAACGATCGTGGATGAGGAACTTCCATTCTGAAAAGTCTCAACAGTCGTTCCGTTCCTTGTGATCACCTGAAGTGAGTTGGTATTACCATCGGAATACTGGTCGCCGATATCATCCGCGGCACTTTTCAAACGCCCTTGCACGCCGCGCTTGATATAGACCTGGATGGTCAGCAAAGCACCGATAATAACGACTATCAGTACCGCGTATTCCAAGGTGCTTTGACCCCGTTTTTGATTTAGAAATTGCAACATATACTGTCCTCCTTGCCCCGCAACTTTTGCGGCGGCTTTAAATTGTCGTTAAGAGCGGCCTTTATTGCGTACTGGTCATGTCAGAATTGCTATAAGCTGTGTTCTGGAAACCAGACCTATTGCGATCGCTGACTGAATCCATACCGACCAGCCCTTTACCCAACCGTTTATTTTCAGTACTATTGGATTCCACCGTATAGTTGCTTTGAAGATAATACGGCTCATACTGCGTGCTGGTCCCAATATTACTGGTTGAATTTTCCAAATAAATGGAAGCATCATGGATACGGGCTTGCAGGGCGCGTTGGGCGTAGGTCTGCATGGCAATGACCCCGGCAACGACCAAGGCGATTAAAAGCGCGTATTCCGCGGTATTTTGAGCTTTTCTACTTTTAAGGAAGTTTCTTAACATTTATCTCTCCTTCTGGATCCTGTCCTTTTTTTGCGCTTGAGCGCTAAAGGAGCAGGCCATTTTAGTTCATAAAATTATTTTTACGATCAACTAAGTCCCCACACCTTTGGCCACATCAACACTATACGGAAGGCTTATGGTACCTGTTGGCGCTGGCGTTGCCGCATGCGAGGTAGTTAGTTGTCCGGCTTCGGAATTCATATCTGCCGCTGCCTGGTTCAAAGCCGAATTAAGCTGGGCTTGAAACCCGGAGTTTTTGGTGCCTACGAAGGCGATTATAACAACGATAACCGCGGTCATGAGCAGCACGTACTCCACCGTGCTTTGACCTTTCTTATTCTTTATATGCATAATTCCCTCCAGAAAAACCCTTGGTCCTCCTCGTCAATTTTTTGGATGACCAGGGAGAATATTAATATAGAGATTCCTCAGTAATCATCTTCTGCTGTGCCTGGACTGCGCGAAACACGTAGGTACTCAAAGCAGCCACGGCTGCTGAGATCAAGGCAACGACGATCGCATATTCGATGAGATTTTGCGCGTTTCTATTTCTTAGTTTTTGGATCATCGTCCTTCACCTTCCGTGCCAGAAGATCAATTAGACCCTTCCCCCTTCAAAATACAGGAGCGAGGAAAATTCCCAATGAAACAGGGTCTTCCATTTATGTAAAAGCCCAGTTAGGGCTGTTGATTCAATTTTGTTCGGTGCTTAATAAAAGTATGCCATATATAATAGGAACTGTCAACCCTGGCAGGCAAAAAATCATCAAAATTTAATATAGATACTAGGACTCGATTTTAACCTTAACTGCCCTATCCAGCTCATCGCGCAGATACATGCCATTTAATCTTTCCATTGCTTGAAGCAGTATGGGCTTTTTATCATAATTATCTTCGATTATTAGACTTACCGTAATTTCGTTATGATTTGAGGTGTTAAACCCTTGGAAATTAATGATATTATTTGTAAGTTCATTTATATCAATACTCTGTGTAAAAAATAATGATTTTGCCCGTTTAATTTGATTAATTTCATTATTAACCACAAATGTTCTATTTCTTACATAATATAATCTATTGTACTCCACAATATCTGATAATTCGAATAGTATGTGGTCTGATGCATCCACTATTGATATGTTATTGATTCTATATCCCTCTTGGGCATCCATGCAGGCCTTAAAGAGCAGTTCATCTGAAGCATTGTGAACAATGAAGGGCTTTATATTATTAATGAGCCCATCAGCCACTTCCCTAATGCAGCGTTCAATGGGTAGGGGCAGGTCAATAAATATTTCCGTACCATTTTCCAGCCTAATCCTGACCCCTTTACTATAAGTCAAAAAATAAAACCTGTCCGACTCTTTGATCTCTTCCTGTTCAAAGACCCCCAGGTCCCAATAGGCCGCCTTAAGAAAAATCTTCCCGGCACCTTCGTACACCGACGAGTCTTCCATTTCCTGCTTTTTCTCTACGGTGTCCTGCTGTGGCAATTTAGAAATATTAAGATCCTTCGCTACGCTCAGGATGACGGTTTCGACATGGATGCCGGCTTCGCTCAGGATGACGGGGTTGCTCGGGGTGACGGCTTCGTTCGGGATGACGGGTTCGATTTTGACTAGGAACTCCTGTTTTGGGACCTCTGGTGCCGGTAGTAAATTGATCTTGGAAAGGCTCTCCTGTATCTGCTTCTTTTTTTCTTGAGGGATAGTAAACTTATTTTTAGGCTTACGGCCGCGGGGGGAATTGATGCCGGATTCTTTTAAGACTTCGTGGACTGAGGATTTGGAAAGGTTAAGGCCGAATTCCCTGGAAGCTGATTCTGCTAATTGACGGCAAGAAACAAGCGGATTGCCCTGCCTTTGGCTTATAATATAATTAACAACTTCGTCTTTTAATTTATATATAACGCCCATTTATTGTCCAGTCTGGACATTATTATAGCATCCATGACTGTTACGTCAACGATCATTGTGATTGAAAAAATTCGTAGAGACGCCGGGTTGTATGGAGACGCCATAAATGGCGTCTCTACGGTTATAATTGTATTTGATCGCCTAGTTGGGTATTGGTGGAGAGAATAGTGCCTGCAGGTAATTCGATGGCGTAGGTGGCTTGGAAGAAAATGGGGGAGAGATTATAGGGCTTGATCTCCTGGCAGAGGCCGACTACTTTGTTTGCCTTGTCACAGAAGATCACATCGATGGAATACTTCATAAAAAACATGTGGATGGAATTGCAGTGGGTGATGACCAGGGCGCTCCCTGTCGGTAATGCTTCTGTGCCGAGCAATCCTTTCATCCGAGCCCAAGGATCCTGGGCTATTTTATACATAGCAGCAAGCTTGGTGTTGCGGGTGAGATTAATGATCATTCGAATTTTTGAGGTTCAAAAACGGTTTTACTTAAGGGTATCCCGCGGGTGGTCAAGTCCTCAAAGCATTTGGGGATATATCCTGTGGCCACATAGTCGCCTAAGATCTTTCCGTCAGCATTCAAGCCTTTGTGGATAAATTTAAAGACATCCTTGATTTCCGGCGCATTGTCAACCATTTCACCGGTCAGCTCAGAGATCGCGGTGATCTTGCGTGATCCGTCGGAGAAACGATTGATCTGCACGATGATATGGATCGCTGACGCGGCCATTTCATAAATGGCGCGCAGCGGCAGTTCAATGCCTGACAACAAAACCATTGAAGACATGCGTGACAGCGTGTCCCGTGTCGTGTTGGCATGCAAGGTGGTCAGGGAACCGTCGTGGCCGGTGTTCATGGCCTGAAGCATGTCCAGGACCTCTGGCCCGCGGCACTCACCGATGATGATCCTGTCCGGACGCATACGCAAGGTGTTGACGAAAAGGTCCCTGATCGTGACCTTGCCTCGGCCTTCAATGTTGGGCGGACGGCTTTCGAGCCTTGCCCAATGGGTCTTATGCAATCTCAACTCCGCGGCATCTTCGATGGTGATGATGCGTTCATTGTCCGGGATGAACTGGGAAATGATATTAAGCAGGGTCGTTTTTCCTGCCCCTGTACCGCCGGAGACGATGATGTTCTTGCGGCCGATGACACAGGCGTTAAGGAAATCCACCATGGGCTGGTTAATGCTTTTAAAACGCGTCATCAGGTCTTCCACATTATAGCGGTCCTGGGAAAATTTACGGATCGTGATCATGGGGCCGTTCAAGGTCAGCGGCGGGATGATCGCGTTAAGACGCGAGCCGTCTGGAAGACGCGCGTCGACCATCGGGGTCGACTCATCGACGCGGCGGCCCAGGGGCGCGATGATGCGGTCGATCGTGGCCCTGACCTGGTCGTTGGAGATAAATCTTTTATTGGTAAAGATGATCTTGCCGTTTCGTTCGACAAAGATCTCGTCCTTATTATTGACCATGATATCCGTGATCGTCCCGTCAGCCAGGAATTCTTCCAAGGGGCCTAGCCCCAGTGCTTCATTAACGATCTCTTTGACCAGCCTGGCGCGTTCCTCGTGACTGGACAGGAAGGTGCCTGAGGTTTCTGCCAAAAGTTCGGCCACGACTTTTTCAGCGGCTTTGCGCAGGTTGGCGGATTGCGAAGGGTCGCTTAAAACCTCTTGGGACATTTTTTGTAAGTTCATGCGCTCGACCAAGAGATTATGCACGGCCCTTTTTACCTTGATAACCTCATCTTCTTCCTTCTTAAAATCCATGGACATCTCCGCCACATTGGGCGTGATGCCGAACTTTTCCCAGAACTCATCGGTCTTTTTAGAATTTCCGTCGCTGGCGCGGACCTTGACAACATCGCTCGCCTGCACATAGATGCTTTCATCATTAAGATGGTTGACGATCTCAAAAAAGCTTTCCGATACCTTTGTTTTGGGGCTGTCGATAACACAGGGGATGCCGCGGTTAAGCGCGCTGCCCACTATTTTACCGTCAGATGGGATGAGTGAAAAAACCTCGCAGGCCAGGGCCTTTTTGACTTCCTGCCAGGCGACACCGCCGCGTGATTCCGCGCGGTTGAGGATCAAGCGCACCATCTTCAAAGGAAAATGCAGGCTCTGGAGGATCTCCAAACTTGTCTTGACCTGATAGACCGCCAGGATGTCCGGTGTCCCCACCAAAAGGATCAGATTGGATGAATCCAGGATGCTGATGAATATCTCGCTAAAGGTGCTGCCGCCGTCGACGATGATATATTCGTATTGACTGGAAGCTTTCTTAAAAAAGAGGCGCAGATTGTCCGCGGTGATATGGCCGATCTGCCGGGGCGATTTGATGCCCGGCAAAAAGTGCAGGCCGCTGGAGTGTGTTACGATGTTCTGCCTGATCACGTCAGGAGAGCTTTCCATGTCCGCTAAAATATCGACGAGGCAATGGCTGGGAGGCAAATTAAGCATGCGCGCCATGTCCTGGCTCGCTTGTAAATTCAAATCTACGATCAAGACCCTCTTGCCCCTTAACGCCAGGGCGCAGGCGATATTGACGCCGATAAAGGTCTTGCCGACCCCGCCTTTATTGCTGAATATCGTAATGACTTTAGGTATCATGAGTTGAGGAATTCTTTCTTTGTATCCACCTGCAGATTAGGAAATTCTTTTTGCGCGTCCACCTGTGTGCCGGGAAATTCTTGTTGGGCATCCACTTGCAGGTTAGGGAAGTCTTTTTGGGCGTCCACCTGCACGTTGGGGAATTCTTTCTGGGCATCCCCGCCCTTAAAAAGGGAATCATCCGCAGAGAATTGTTCGTTGTCCAGCAGGTCCTGTGTGGCGGTTGTTTGCTCTCCGGCAGCCGAGGGCTTACCCTGTTGGGCTTGCAGGATTGCCGGATGAATTAAAAAACAGGACAAGAAAGCTGAGACGAGATAAACGTTAGTACGAAGCAATGACTTTCTCCGCGGGAGCTTTGCTCCCTGATATGAGCTTATTATAAACGATAGGGACTGTAAAGATCAGGTCTTCCTGGTTCATTCCCGTCGTAAAAGCCTCATACGGAGCAGCTGACTTGGCGGCTTGCATGGCATCCTGGTCTAGAACATCATACCCGGAAGACTTGACCACTTCTTCAGAACTTAATGACCCGTTTTTAAGGATATGTAATTTTAATTTGACGGTACCCTCCAGTGCTTTGTTCCTGGCCTCCGGAGGATAGACGATCGCATTTGAGATCTTTTCCTGAACACTGCGGGCGTACGCTGTCATCTCCGGAAGGATGGTCTGCAAGTCATTGTCCGCAACGATCTTGGGCAAGGGCCATGCCGGCAGGCGTTCACGTTCATACTTCGCATTGATCTCATTGTCGGCTTCACGTTCCGACGGGGTTGGCATCACTAATTGTGTCTTGGCTATCTTCTTTTCCGTAAGGACTACGGGTGTGAGAATGATCACCATCTCTGTATTGGAGTCGGCAGGCTCATTGCGGTTTCTAAAGAACATCCCCAGGATCGGGATCTTGGACAAGAAGGGGACTTCTGTCAGGGTGACGCTGTCCTGGTATTTGATCAATCCAGCCAAAGCAATGGTCTGTTTGTTGTCCATCAGCAATTCAGTGGAAGCGGTACGTGTGATAAAAGCAATGTTCGAATTTGTCGAGAACGATGAGGAATTGTCTACGTCGCGGATATCGACATTCAAAAGCACATCGATCTTGCCCTTGCGGACCGTGGGTGTGACCGTCATATTTACGCCATACTGCGTATAGGTAGTGCTGGATGTCTGTGAGCCGCCCGAAGCGGAAAGGGTCGTGCTTTGAAGCGGTATTTCACCGCCGACCAGGAAGCTCGCTTGTTTGCCGCTGACGACCACTAATCGGGGCTTGGAGATCAGCCTGGCTTTGCCTTCCTGAAGCAGGGCATTGACTGTTGCTTGTAATTGGAAGGTGCGGTTAAAATCCCCTATCTTAAAAAAATCGCCCGGCTTGCCATTGGTTGTCGGAGGCGTTTCTGTATAAGGAAGTGCCAAGCCCGGAGTCGTTATGGCGCCCGGCGAGGTGGACGTACTTTGATTATTGCCAGACGCATTCTGCCATTGGATCCCTAATTCTTTTTCAAGGGTAGTGCTGATCTCAACTACCTGCATGTCTACCTCAATAAGGTCTTCATTCTTCTCTTCCTTGACCAAATTCAATAAGTTCTCGTTATAAGGCTCCAGGACATCGTCCATGCGGTTCTTGTCGTCACGCGTCAGCTCCCCTGTAAGTACCAGCTTGCCGATATCCAGGTTTTCATCAAAAGAAATGCCTGTGATATTGGCCTCGTCGAGCATTTTCTGCACACGGTCCCGTAAAGACTTTAGATCTTCGTTGACCACGCGCACTTTAACGCTGCGCTTGCCTCTACCGTCCCACAGGAAAAGCTCTGTCTCACCGGCTTTTTTGGCTAATAAGGTGATCTTGTCGCTTTGGGCATCTGAAATGTCCGCCACATCCGGATTGGTCACGGAAACGCGGGTCAGATTGTGGACAGCAACGGATTGGATGTCCCCGGCGATCATATCAAGGACATTTTCCATGGGAGCAGGCGTATTGTCATCCGCGGACAAGCGCGGCAGATAAAGCATGACCAGGATAAGCCCCAGTGTTATCGAAAATATTTTCTTTAAAAAAATCCGTTTCATTAATTAAAGTTCCTGGCCGCGCCTGAATATCTGGATATTAGGTTTATTGTCCTCTGTCTTGCCCGTCACATCGCCGTCCGGATTTTCGATGTCAAGGCCCTGATTTTTCAAGACGTAATCCGCTAATGTTTTCCATGTTGATGCCTTGACCATGGTGTGTTCAGTTTCATTCGGAGAACGCAGTGCTAATTCCAAGGTCCCATTCTTATCGGCAAACGCCAAAAGCCCCGTTTCCTGCGGGTCTACGGCAAAGGTGATCTTTAGCGAGGCAGCTGCCTGCTGATCTTCATAGGAGCCCGGCGGCTCTAAATTGGTGTTGACTGCCAGGACTTGCAATCCCTGGAAGATCATGGCTGTCACTGTTTTTTTGTCCGCATCCTGAGCAGGGACATTTAACTGGGCGATCACGTCCACAAAGTCCCCGGCATTGATAAGCCCGCCCACCGCTGCCAATGAATCAATGGTCACGGTCACGGCACGCTTGCCATCAGGGATCTTTAAAGATAGCGCTTCTTTGGAAACTTTTTTGGTTTGGGATTGAGCTTGCTGCTGGGCCATTAATCGGGCCTGCTCCTGCTGGGACTCCTGCATGGCGGCAATTTGCTTTTGGGTGTTTTCCGTCTGCTCCCTCTTGACGCGCTCTAATTCCTGGGCCAGGGCGGCCATCTGCTGGTCGCTCCGCTGCTGTACCTGGGCAACCATTTCCTTTTGCTGGGCATCGTATTTCTCCGCCAGGGCCGCTGTTTGGCCTTCGATGCTGGTCTTGACATAATTGCTGGTCAACACCACGGCAATGATGCCGGCAGCAACGGCGCCGACGATGATCAATAATTGTTTTTTATTCTCGAAAGGCAAATTACCCTCCTAAAATCTGTTATAGATTCCCGCTTTCGCGGGAATGACATATTAGTGTTTATTGCTGGTTAACCTTGCCGACAACTTGGCCTATAAGGTCTTTGTTGTATTCGGGCTTTTCTTTGTCGGCTAATTCTTTCAAATGGTTTAAAATGACGGCCTGCTGTTTTTGCATGGTCAGTCCGTAGATCAGGTCTTTTTTCACGTCAATAAAGGTCTTGGCAACCCCTCCTGTTTTAGAGTCCACCTTGACGATATAAAACCCTTCCGGGCCTTTAAATACGCCGCTAACACCGCCTTCGTCCAGATTGGCAATGGCTGTCTGCATGGCATCAAAAGGTGCCTTGCCCGTGATAAAAGGTTTTAGTTTTCCGCCGTCCGCGGCGTTCGACGCCTTGGACTGGGTCTGGGCGATCTGGGCAAAGTCTCCCCCTTGTAACACTTGTACTAAAATAGTTTTGGCTGTGGCTTCATCCGGAACAATGATCTGGCTTACCTTCCATGTAATAGGGGTCGTGAATCTATCCTTATTCGCATCATAATAGCTTCTGGCATCATCTTCCGTTGCCGCGACATCCTTGGTCATACGGCTGGCTAATTCCTGGACCAGCAAGGTCCTGCGAAAATCATCCACCGCGTCTTTGATCTCCTTAGTGTTCCCGATGCTGGAATCTTCCGCATCTTTCACCAAGAGCTGTTGACGGATAAGTTCATCCAAAACGGCGTTTTTAGAATTGGCGTCGTTTTGTTTAAAGTCCGGGAGTTGCTGCTTCAAAAGGTTGATGCGGTCATTGAATTCATCGGTTGTCAATGTCCAGTTGCCGATGCGTACTAAAACATTATTAGGCAGGGGGCCTTGGGCCGCTGGAACGCTTGGAGACGCTGGTGTGGGCGCAACGGTTGCGTTAGCCTCTTTTTGTGAATTATCCTGTTTCTTGGGGCCTAACCCCAGCAG
>CAZASA010000080.1:0-10609 GCA_964487685.1 uncultured Planctomycetales bacterium | reverse complement strand
ACGCGGGGAATGCTTAGACAGCCTTCTTCCATCACATCACTGCCGGTGGATTTGATCACCTTGGGGTTGATAGCAGCAAAAATTGCCTTGCCGGTATCCACCACAAAAATCTGCTCGCTGATGCCCACCTGGGGCGCTGCCAAACCGACCCCCTTGTAGGCGATCATGGTCTCGAACATCGCCGAGATCAGCATACGCTCGACAGGACCGACCTCTTTGACCGGCTTGGATCTTGTCTCCAGGCATGGGTCGCCGTACAGCCTGACTTTTAAGGGACCAAACTCCATATAAATAACATGTCCAGTACATGTCATTCCCGCGAAAGCGGGAATCCATTTATTTAATTTTTTTTATTTTATTCTTGGGATCAAGATAAACGACCTTAGGCTGAAGTTTCTTGGCCTCAGCTGTCTCTAATAAACCGTAACTTAAGATGATCAAACGGTCCCCGACAAATCCAAGGCGTGCCGCAGGGCCGTTAAGACAAATGACACCGGAGGCAGGATTGCCTGCGATCACATACGTTTCCAGGCGGTTACCGGTACTTTCATTGAGCACATGCACTTTCTCGCCTGGGATGATATCAACGGCTTTAAGAAGGTTGGCATCGATGGTGATGCTCCCCTCATATTTTAATTCAGCCTGGGTGATGGTCGCATGCCCTATTTTTGATTTTAACACTTCGATGAACATATTTAAATTTTTGTCATTCCCGCGGAAGCGGGAATCCACAATCCTTTTTATAAATGCGGCGTTAATTTGGCTAATAATCTGTCTTTGGGCAAAGCACCAACGATCTGTTCCACCGGCTGGCCGCCTTTAAAGATCAGCATGGTCGGTATTGACATCACATTGAACTGGCCCGCCAAGACAGGTGAATCATCCACATTGACCTTGGCCACCTTCAATTTTCCCTGAAGTTCGACCGCAAGCTGATCGATGATCGGCCCGATCATTTTGCAGGGACCGCACCATTCAGCCCAAAAGTCCACCAAAACCGGGGTTGAAGACTTCAAAACCTCAGACTCAAAATTCTTTTCATCCAGATGTATAGCACTCATAGCCGATCTCCTAACAGGACAATAAAAAATCCCAATATCTGTTCTTTGGGAATAGTGCAGTTATTATATATTTGTTATGAATTTATATCAAATGTTATTAGAACCTATTTATAAAAGCTTTTATATACTAACAGCTTGTTGTTTTGCGCGTGTTTCAAGCTCAACCTTTCTTGATAAAACAGATTCAATCTCTGAAAGAATAGGCAAGGTACCGGTCACCGGCCTTATATCAATGATCTGAGGATCAAAACCCTGGACATTATTAAGCTGGGCCCAATCCGTATTAAGCCCAGTGACTTGCACACCTTGCCCATCCCGCTTGATTTGAAGGTCCATATTAGCGGCATTAAGATCGATACCGCCCAAGTCCTGGCTTCGGGCCATCGCCGCGTCAGTTCTCTTTCTAGGCAGATCTATCCCTCTTTGATGTAACACGTCCCAAAGTGAATCGTTGATAACAGGTAATGGTCTACCCGGTTCTGTAAGAACCTGCCTTAGGGTCTTCATATCGATCAAATTATTGACGATCAGCCCTTTTAGTACTTTACCTGAAATATCATTCTTGATCTCTTCTTGGTCAGAACCTGACAGATTATCGACTAATTGACCTATTTCTTGGGCATTGGTGAACGCAAGTTTCTCCGGAGTGGGGCTTAAAGACCTGAAATAGTTCAACATTCCCAGGGCATCAAGCCGGTAATCAGTACCGTTAGCCGGTCTTTCTTTAATGATATTCTTATAATGGTCCGTGGACAATCCAAGGCGGTTCTTCTGTAAATACATTAAATTAGTTTCTATCTCAGGAATATAATAAATAAGTTCCATGAATGCTTCTAATGAAAATTCAAAAACACCGACGCCTTCGGGCACAATAAGATCAGCTGTCCTTGTTATTTTTTTGGCCTCATCATTATTCAAAACCTCAGTCGCAACTGCGCTAAGACCTCCATTTTCGATCAAATTGGTCAGGCTTGGGGCCGGGTGAAGTTCCCGGGCGATCCCGAGCAAAGTCAATGCGGTCACTTCACCGACGATCGTCCCATTTTTAAGGGATTTGCCGTTGCCCGAAGCAGCCAGCTTAACCTCCCCGGCTGTTGCGTTGCCTTCTTCATTGACAAGAATGCTTAATATTTTATCCGACTCTTGGGTGACTGACTTGCCCATGGTGTATAAATTCCTTGGACCTGTTGTCGAAGCCGGAATATATTTCACGCCCGGGGGTAAATGACCAATGACATCCTGCCTTTCGTCTTTGGTAAGATAAGCACTGCCGATGATCTTTTGCAGAAGCCTGCGCCTTAAATGCCTTTCCATTTTCTGTTTGGCAATGGCCGCATTACCATCGTTTTCTGCCAGGAAGATCTGCTCCATGATCTCATAACCGATCTTTTCCCAGTCTTTATAATCAACCAGATCGCCCCTGGTTGAAGCCTCGATCAATTTACTCAATCCTTTGTTCAGATAAAGTTTCCGTCCGAGCGTAATGGCTTTCTTGACCATATTGAAATCCTCGCCGGTGATCTCCTGGATCTGCTCAAGGTTAACATAAGGCTCATAGCCCATGGCATACAAAATGACGATAAACGCAAAATTATGGATCGGGCCTCTGAGGCCTGATCGGGTGTGCCCATCCGAGCTATATCCTGTAAAATCAGTGATTGGGCCCATGTTTTGATTAAGATGGTCCTCAGGGTTTATCTTTTTATAATACAGCCTGCCAAATCCCAATTGATTGGAGATCTCCATGCCTAATCGCCACATCCTCACCCCCACGATAAGGGATGAAATTACAGGATCATCACCTGAAAGATTAAAATGCGCTGAATCCATTAGAATAGAAAATTCATACTTTAATACCATTTTAGCCTCATGCGCATCGGGATCATTAAGATCGAGCGCCTTGGCCAATAATTGATGGCCGATACGCTCCACCTGATCGCAATAGCGTATGGCCCTGGTGAACCGGCCGGGCTGATCAAGCTCATGATAATTCTCCCAGGAAATACGGATACCAGGGTCTCCGTCAGCATCTTTATCCAGGGCTTTATAGGCATCGATCATAAATTTAACGTAGCCGTCCGCGTCTTTTTCTTCTAATTTGGCCAAATGCAAGACCATGTTCACAAATCCAAATTGTTGGGCACCCCTTAATTGCCTGATCACAAAATCAGGAACATCCGTCGCATCCTGAAAAGCATTTCCCTTATCAGGGATAGCATGTCCCAAAAAAGGCCCATGCACCGTCAAATGCAGGCCGTAAGCTTCAACCAATAGGCGAACACAGTCGATCTCGCTTTGGACGAATTCTCCTGATGAGCGTTTATTGATAGGATCAAAAGTGACCCTGTCTAAACCTACTTCAATCCCCCCGATCCCCTTGATGACGGCATAGGGAAGATAGGAAATGAAGGACGCTGTTTTCATGTCCTTCACAGGGTTTTGGTTGAATTGAAGGTCAAAGAATATCGAAAATATGATCTGTTGGGTATTTTCATCAAGATGACCAAAGGTAGCGCGAATACTTTCTGCAAGGCCCTTTAACCGCAACTTTTTCTCTCGAGCATCGAATCGTTGAAAAATCCTAAACTCCTTGGTAAGTTCTGCTATATACGCCTCACGGTTGATATCTTGGGTTAAATTAGCCCGCGCCTGTTCACGCTCTTGCTGATTGGTCGGTTCTCCATTACGAATATAGATCTCTCCCATGCGCTGGGCTGTTTTATTCGTAAAAAACAAATTAGAGAATGCCCGTCCTGCCCCTGTTGCCAATATTTCACGGGACAGCGCCCTTCCTTGTTCATCAGGCTTACCATCCTGTCCATTCTCAAGAAAACGGATATCCACATTGTCCGTCACCAATTTCTCAATGGCCACTTTAACAATGCGCTGGGCGTCCTTTTCATTTAAATTGACGTCTAAAAACAGGTTCGCGATCACCGCTGGTAATTTAATGATACGTTCAAGGATCTTTGCCTTTCTATATTCATCGGCAAATGTATATTCTTCCCCCACCACGGCCAAGACCTTGTTCAATTGCCGTTTAAAATCAGCTTCTGTCCCCTGTGGTCCGCCAAGCCCGCTTTTCTTTCTGATGACCTCAGGAACGTAGACATTCATGACAAAATGATCAATAGACCGGGGATCATTGCCAAAGTCAGCAAAAGTGTTGATATCATTTCGGGCCATATCCATCAAGGCCTTTTCCAAAAGGACTTCCTTTAATGCCTTCCTGAAGGTCTTGCCCTCTTTACTGAAAAAATCCGAAATTTCCGGCGGATTGACTTCTAAACCATAAAGGTAGGTCTGGGTCTCATCAAGCCTGGACATGATCTGCCCGTTATAGGTTGAATATTTCATCGGCATGACATAGACATCAACTTTTACCGGATTACCATTCTCATCGTAAGCATTAAGGGCATTCTCCATTAAAAAACCATCACCACTCACTAATCTTTCCAGCTGCTCACCTTGAATTGAAATATTGATGTTCTCATTATTAAACTCGAATAGATCTTCTCTATACCAAGCATCCCTTGGCGTAAAGCCCGCCACCCGGCCCTTTTTATTACGCAGAAGCTCAACGGTCATGGTGTGCTCTTCTAATTTGTCCCTTTTGGGACCGACCAAAGGCCAACGGCCTTGAGCATCTCTCTTATATTCTCCGTTCTCCATTTGAATATCGCCATTGATCTGGACCTGCATCAAAACAAATTCACGCTGCCTTTTTTCTTTAGCACGTATCTTCATATGTTCTTTAAAACTACCTTCAGGATACTTAGGATTGCCTTTTTCTTCCTCCTCCAATATATATCTATCATTGGCCATTTCCTTCATGACTTCACGGTATTTCATAAAGCCCTGGAGAAGGACGTCAAAATCAAAATTGGCCACCCGGCAATCTCCGATCCCCGTCAATAGCAATTCCATCAAATTTGAGTCAGAAACCTTTGATCTTTTGCTCCCGAATATTTCCAGCATTTTTTGGGATATTAATTCAAATTCCTTATGCGGGCGGCTTTTAAGGTCCTCCATTGGTCTTTTTCCTGTGACAGGGTCGACCAAACCAAAGGTTTCATCAATATACTTAAGTAGAATAGGAATGATATCTTCTACCTTGTCATAATCGATCAATCTCTTGCCGTCCTCTTGTACCCATTCCAGGAAACCCACAACCAAACGCAGGTCCGCTGAATTACGAACTATGTTGGGGACAATACCGTTGGTCGATATAGAAGCACTTTGAGGGAAAACCGCTTGAGTGCGGTAGCGGCTAGGATTGAAAGTACTTTGCTCGATCAAGCCTTCCGCTTGGATCTGTCTTTTTTCTTCCGTTGACATTTTTTTAAGGTCCTCAAAACCTTTAATGATGTCCCCCAGCAGATCTTGCGTCCCCTCGGCTTTTGGCAATGCTTTTAGACCTTTTAAATAATCAGGAGACTCCTTGGCTGTTTCCAAAATCCTAACGACCTCATCAAGCATGTTAGTGATCTTGGGATCTTCATGCTGATCTCTTGAAGAAACTTTCCATCGTGTCAGATGTTCCAAACTGGCATTCGTATAAACATTATCCTTGGTAATTTCAATAACATTGCTTAATCGTCTTAAGAACTCTTTTTTGACGATCTCTTTAGTTTCTTGATCACTATCCAAATCACGGTCATAAAGCAAACGGACCAAAAGCGAATCCAACAAAGCCCATTTGACCCAGGCTTCCAAAGGATTGCCGCTGATAGCCGCATTGCGGACCAAAAGGGACATTTTAGCTGCTTTACGTAGGTTTGCTTCACCGCCTAAATAAACGAGGTTTCTCATCACATTTTCACCGGCATAATAATGCACGGGGATTTGAGTGAAAACAAAATCGTAAATCTTCGAAGATTCTTCAAGTGCTTTTTCCCCGTTTCTCCTGATTTCATCCGGGGAAAGTTGATGTAAACGGCCATCCTTAAAGAAATAATGTTCGTAAAGGTCTTTAAGCCTTTTAAGCAGTTCAAGGTCCTGTTCACGGATAGGTTTATCAAGTTCTTTGGCCAATTCCTGGGTCAAAATATACTTGTTCTTTAAGGCCGTGGCTTCGCCGATCCGAAGGTCCTGGTACATATAGCGCTCAATCCTCTGCGGGGATTCTCTGCCGACCACAATTTTGGCTTCATGTTCGGCTTTTTCCAAGAAGGCCTTGCTTTCTTCCCTTGCCTTATCAAGATAGAATTTATCCGGTGCAGCGGCATTGTAACCGGTTAGCTTTCCCAGGATCTCCAATTTGCCAAGCTGATTAAGGGTAAAAACATAATCTACCTGAATGGCATCTGAGAGCTTAAATGACTCATTATCGGAACTGTTATAAAAACGTACGGCATCAACATAAGCACCCAAAATAATGTATTGCCTAAAAAGCCACGCAGATTCCTGGTCACCGAACTCATTGTTATTTATCTTGCGCCAAGCTTCCTCATGTTCTCTTAAGAATTCAACGGTCATTATGAAATGCTCCGGCGGTTTGATCGCTTTGAAAAGTTCGAAAAAATCTCTCTTAGCAATTTGGATCTTTTCTGCATTGACCGCGATGGCATTCAGCCTTGTGGATATCTGTTCCTTTAAATGATCGTAACTTTTGGTCATATCGTAGCTAGACAGATTTAAAACATCCCTGAGATTCCCTAGTTTTCCCATGGACATAGCCGCGTCCCGCGGACTGTTGACATTCCCTTCACTTTCGGGTTTGAGCTTGATAGCCATCACATCATCAGGACTCATTGCTCCGTCGGCTATTTCACCTAATATGTCTGGATCAGCGGGCGGGGTATTTTTGTCAAAAACCTGCATGGCTTCGTTAAAACCGTTACGCGTGGCCATTCCTCTGTCAAAACCACCGGCGAAATATTTCCGGGGGATCGTTTCATTGGTATACTTATCGACATCTTCTTTGATATAATTGTAAACGCCCTTTTTAAAAGCTTTCAAGTACTCGAGATAAATGACCTGGTTGTTATGCGGGTCTTGATCGACCCCTTTGACCCTGGCTTTATCCGTATAAACCATTCCCAAAATGGATTTTCTAAGCGTCTTTTTATACCAGGTCGCCAATATCATCCCGCTGTACATCTGGCGCAGCGGCGCAAAATTCTTGTCTTCGTTGACTTCCTTTTCTAACTCCGGCAGGATGATCTCACGGATCACTTGGGAGGCGACAAGATGGGTTTTGTTATTACCGGCGAGCGCTGTATGTTCTTTCAAGGATAAATAATCTTCTTCTAACATCACCTTCAGATGGCTTTTTAGGATATACGCAGTGTTCCCGCTTTCATAAACGACCGCCTGGTCAGGCACGATCCATACTTTATTAAAGGTATTGACCGGGACCTCGGTAGTATGAAATTCCTTCCAGGCCCGTTCATAGACCTTGTCCCAAAATTTCTTTCCCAACCCTTCTTCAGGATACATCAGGCTTGAAGTGATCTGTTTAAGCAAATAATCCTGGGCTAAAAGGTCGCGGCCCATTTGTGTTTTACCGAAATTATTTTGAATGATACGGTTCTTTTCGTAAGGAGACAAATTGACCCATTGGTCTTCATCAGGGATGGTCAAACTGGCTAAAAAATATTTAACCAGCTTTTTATATTCTGCTTTTTTTTGATCGCCTTCCAGGGCTTGATCACCTTTTTTGATCAAAAAATCAAATTGAAGTGGTTGGTTAGGATGGATGGTAATACCGCTTAAATGCGCAGGGATATAGGCCGGGCTTAAGCCTATCCGCACTCCCGGCAAAGGCATTTTGGGCATAATAAGTTCGCCTGCTCTGGCTTGAGGCAAAGACCCAAAACTATTGACCAGGAAGGCAGTTAATATGATTATGTGGGTAAAAGTGTTCCTACGCATTTATATAGAGTATGCAATATATATACACAAAAGGCAAATTTAGGAGGCAAAAAAACGGCAGATTTGGCCTGTAATGATGCCAATATAGGCGCCCAAGGAGTGCCCTAAAATGGCCAAAAGAAGGCCTACCGAAGCAAGTCCAGGCTGGTAAACTTCCGCGATCACGGGTGCGGAAACCAAGCCTGCGAGATTGGATAATGAGGCGGTGGCAACTAAGAATAAAGGTGCGCGGATCAACCGGGCGGTCAGTAATAAGATCGAAACATGGAAAAATATTACCACCACACCCGCCACGATCAAGATACCGGCCTGAGAGGCATTATGTAAACTGGCACGGGCCCCGATGGATGTCAGCACAAAATACAAGATCCATTTGCCGAACTTATTGGCCCCCGTATGCGGTATTCGGCTGAGGGGCGTCAGGGAAGAAATAATGGCGATGGTAGACACAAGGAGTATGGCCCAGGCATTAGGTGTTAGCACATTCTTGCCTGTCGGAAAAAAAATGGATACTGCCTGCGCGGCACGGCCGATCAGTAAGGCCAAGCCTATGAACAAAAGAGCTTTGTCCCATTGGATGGATTGTTTTTTCTGTTTGGAAAAATGTTCCGTGCGTTTGGCCAGGTCATCCAAGATGCGGCGGTCAGAATTATTGAATCTATCAAGACTTTTTTGGTGCACGGCCAAGGCGACCAGGACTCCCATCCACACATAAGGCACGATGGTGTCCACAATGACCATGGGCATAAAAACAGCATCGGGCGTATTTAAAGCTTCTTTGACCGCGATCATATTGGCAGATCCCCCTGTCCATGACGCAGACAAGGCACCGAACCCTGACCAAAATTGAGCCCCAACCAGCGGTTTAAAAATTATAAAACTGACCACTATCCCCAGCACAACGCCAAAGGACCCGGCAAAGAACATCACCAACGCCGCAGGCCCCAGTTTAGAAATAGCCTTGATATCCATGTTGATCAATAACAAAAACAGCGCCGGCGGCAAGAGATACTTAGTGATCCCGGCGTATAGCTGGCTTTTAGCATCGATAATGCCGCAGGTGGACAGGACCATAGGCAAAAAATAGATCCAGAACATCGAAGGCAGGAATTTAAAAAAATGCTTAGTCCTCGGATTCCCCGCCAAATACAAAATCCCTGCTTCAACAGCGATGAGGACAAGGATAAGAAGCCAATGGTTATGGATCATGGAATAATTCCAATACCAGCTTTAACCCTGCTTAGATCGTAGATGCCTTGAGTGGAAAGATAGGAATTTTTGGATTGTTCACCTTTGATAAAAAAAGGCGTATCAAGGTCGATATAATCAAAATAACCTAACCCGGCGGCCAGATGCGCTGAGGCGGTCATGCTCAAATTCGACTCCATCATCCCGCCGATCATTAGTTTAACACCGGCGGCATGGGCCATGCGGCTGATCTCAAGAGCATGCACCAATCCTGTTTTCATGAGCTTGATGTTAAGGGCCCCTGCTGCTTTTTCCTTAATGATACGGACAGCATCCGATATCGACGAAGAACTCTCATCCGCGCAAACACACACCTTGGATTCACGAGTGACTTTTTTTAATCCTTCCCAATCCCCTTTAGGTACCGGCTGTTCAATTAAAGCCGGGACGATCCCAGCCTTGCCCAAATTTCTTAAGAATTGCAGGGTTTGACGGGCACTGTAACCTTGATTGGCATCAAGGATGATCTGTGCCTGCGGGGCTATACTGCAAACAGTGGAAACCCTTTTGAAATCTAAATCCATGTCCCGGCCGATCTTGATCTTGAATGCACGAAAACCCTCAGATTTAAAAGCCTTGGCACGTAATTTGGCCTCTTCGAGTTCTCCGATGACGATGGTGATATCCGTACGCAAACGCTTGGGGACAGTGGTCCATAAACGCCATAAGGGAACATGCAAGAAGCGTGTCAATGCATCAAAGATCGCCATCTCAACTGCCGCCACGGCGCTTTGATTTGAGGAAAAACGCTCATGCAATTGTGCCGATATATTTAAATAATCATCGATCGACCGGCCCTTAAGCCAACCAGCCGTTGTTTTGAGATTTTTTATGGTCTGCTCAATGGTCTCACTGGTGATATGGGTGGCCACCGCGGCTTCGCCATAGCCTTTGGTGCCGTCCCTCAGTTCTATGGTAAATAAAATATTTTCCAAATGATCGTGCTGGCCGCTCGCAACACGAAAAGGCTGGTATAACGGCGCTTGAAAGAATTTAACGGAAGTTTTAACGACCAACGTTTTTTTATTCAATGCTCACGGTCCTTATCAGGCGTTTTAATAAAGAACCTTTGGGGCCGCCTTGGCCTAATGACAGATCCGAAATGATCACCCTATCAAAATCATAAGCAATGACCTTCTTGCCTACTCTCTGTTTATAAGAAGTAGTGTCGTGAATAGCGTATTGATTTCCGTCGACGGATCCTAAATATAACATGATATGCCCTTTAAGGACAAGGAAGGTACGTCCAGCCGGAGCCTTGGCAATAGCCGCGATCTTAACGTCATCACCGGTCCTTTCATCAAAATCAACGGCACTGTTGCTGACCTGCGCCTGGTCTCGGGAATCACGCGGCAGATTGATCCCCATGGTAGCAAAAACCATTTGCAAAAACCTGGAGCAATCCTGCTCGCCGTACATGTCTC
>CAZASA010000079.1:0-10705 GCA_964487685.1 uncultured Planctomycetales bacterium | reverse complement strand
CATTACGAAGGATGGAACGCAGGGCCGCGGCAAAGGTCAGGCCGATAGCCGAATTGGCCTGTACTTGTACGGCCCCTTTAAGCTGATACTCAACAGGGTCTTCGACGGTGATGATCTTGGTGTCTTCCGCATTGATCGAGGCCAGGCAAGAATACAAGGTCGTTGTCTTACCACTGCCCGTTGGTCCGGTTAAGAAAATAATCCCATGGGGTTTATTGACCAGGACATCAAGATGCCTGCGTTCAGGCCCTACAATGCCTAATTCTTCAAAATTATACAAACGAAAAGTGTTCAATAAACGGATCACACAACTTTCACCAAAAGAAGTGGGCAAAAAAGAAACACGCAGGTCCATGTCCGCGTTTTCAACCTTGACCTTGAAGCGGCCGTCCTGGGGAAGGCGTTTTTCAGCGATATTCAAATTCGAAAGGATCTTGATACGTGAGATCAGGGCGTCCTTGAAATAACGGACATTTTCAGGCACTTGAGCGTCATACAGTTCCCCGTCGATACGATAGCGGATGCGCAGTTCATTGCCAAAAGGTTCAATATGGATATCGGTCGCACTGTCGCGGTGCGCCTGGAACAATATTTGATTTAAGAATTGGCTGATGGATGCTTCCGAGGAAGAGCCATCAATGGATTCTGTCACCGGTGCATCAGCAGTCATCATCTGGGTGTCAGACATCATCCGCTCGATCGTTTCTGCCCCAAGGCCGTAATGCTCACGGATAGCTTCGATGATATCGCTCTCTCCCGCCAACACCGGCTGGATGGGCGCGTGGGCCACCATGGCCAGGTCATCGAGCACGGATATTTCCCAGGGGTTTGCCATGGCCACGACCAATTCCCCATTCTCAATTTTGACCGGAAAAACCTTATAATAATTCACCGCTTTGGCCGGCAGGCGCACCAAAGCATCCTGAGACACCGGGGTGGTCTTTAATGAAATGAAGCTTATATTGAATTTTTCAGCCAGCGTCGGAAGAATGGCCTGCTCTTCGCTGACGATCCCCATTTTGATCAGGGTGGCACCCAATGGCAGTCCGGATTTCTTTTGTTCGACTAAAGCATCCTGCAGCTGCTTTTCAGTGATGACGCCTTTTTTGACTAGGAGCTCTCCTAGAAATACATGAGGCTTGACCATATTTTATTACTCTACCGGGATCGTGGATTCATCTTCAGGTAAGGGATCGTAATATGTCTTGACGGCTTTTAGTGACGGCGTAGATTTAAGATATTTATTAGGGTCCTCGCGGACATCCCCGTTAATAATATGCGGGGTCAAGAATATGATGATCTCAGTTTTTTGCATACTACGGTCTTCGTTGCTAAACGCCTTACCGATGATAGGAAGGTCCCCCAAAACCGGCACCTTGTTCTTGGTGTTACTGCGCACATCCTTCATCAAACCGCCGATAATGATCGTGACCCCGTCTTTTACCCGGACATTGGTCTGGACTTCATCCGTGTCTACAATAGGGATCTTGTTGCCGCCATTGGAATTATCAATAAAGAATGAGCTTATATCCGAGATCTCCGGCTTGATCTTCATGGAAATAAATCCATCGTCATGGATCGTGGGTGTCACATGTAATTTGACGCCGGTATCAACAAAGCTCACGGACTCCGCGGTCACGGGTGACGTGGTCGTGGATGTTGTTGTGCTGGTTGTATAAGGGGTATTGCTGCCGATCAATATGCTGGCCTCCTGGTTATTGATCACCGCCAGGCGGGGACTGGAAAGCGTACGTGATTTACCGAAAGTATCAAGAGCCTGGATCACATTATTAAAGGTACCATCACTCAAGGTCCCGATCGAGGCCGTGCCAAGGCCTGAAGTGATACCTCCGGGAATCGGAAAAATACTACCCAGCTTCACGTTTGTATTACCTGATTTAATGATGAGCTTCTGCCAATCAACACCCATCTGGTAGTCATTATTCAAGGTGATCTGGACGATCTTGGCATCAATATAAACTTCCTTGTCCTTATGGTCCAGGGCACCGATCATTTTCCCGATCTCATCGACCTTGGGGGGAATGTCCATGACGACCAGGGTATTGGAACGGGTATCAAATTCAATGCTTCCCACATCCTTGGTCAACATAGGCCCGATGGTCTTGGCCAGATCATCCGCTTTCGCGTAATTAATATTAAAAACCTTGGTTAGACGGGGGTCTTTGTCCAAGGCATCGATCATGGCCCCGATCTCGTCGATCTTAGGCTGGATATCCATGACCATAAGAGAGTTCGAACGTGGATCAAATTCAACACTGCCAACGTCCTTAGTCAGCATGGGCCCGATGGTCTTGACTAAATCATCCGCTTTCGCGTAATTGATGCTAAAAACCTGCGTGATCCGGGGAACATCGACCTGGTCGATATACGCCATGATCTCTTTAACTTTTTTAGGCGTGTCCTTGATGAATAATTTATTGGACAAAGTATCAAATTTAACGCTCCCGATCTTAGGGCTCGACAGTTCCTGCAATTTTGCGACCAGAGATTCCCCTGCGATATGCTGTAATGTATACACCGTTAATTGTGTCGGCGCATCCATGGTCTTGATAAAATCAAGCAATTGGGCCATTTTTTCCGGCACATCTTCAATGATGATGCTGTTGGATTGATCATCCGCGATCACCTTGCCCGTCTGGCTTTTGACCTGGTTTAGAACAGCCACCACATCAGAAGCCTTGGCAGATTGAAGACTGACAATAGTGCTTTGAGTGTTTACCCCGAATTTATGCCCAGTGATCTGCTCATATTCAGCGCCGGTCATGATCTGGACCACCCCATTGTCTTCGAGGTAGGCTAAATCATTGGATTTAAGGATGATCGTCAGCGCGTCGAGGGCCTCAACGTTCTGCAGGAAAATGGTCACCCGTCCAGTGATGCTTTTGCCGGCAATAATATTCAGCCCTGATTTGACAGACAGTAATTTAAGGACATCATTGATGTCCATGTCCTTGATTTCCAGGGTGTCCAAGATCATTGATTTATGCGGTATGACCGCAGGGGAAGAATTGATCACTTGGTCCGTCGTGCCCTGGTCATCGGCCGCAATTTGGGCCCAAAGGCAATGGGAAGGCCCCAACAATATGACAACGAGGAATGCCGTGAACAAAGGTCCTCTTATAAAACTAAATTGGCGCATATCTCAATTCTTATGAATAGGCACAGGAATGTCCTGTCCCTGGTAATTAATGATCATCTGGTCTTTATTCACCCGTACGATCCGGATCCCTGCTTGAGGATGCCCCTGTTCAATAAAATAGGTCGTGTTCGCAGAGGTATCTTCGATGATTATTTGAGCAGGGTCAGCGACCAGGATGCCGACTACTTTCAAATGGTCAGGAAGCTGTCCTTTCGGGGTATTTTGAACGGCCTGCGTCCCTGCAGGACCGGCAGTGGTATCCATTGAAAAAATATCCCGGGCATTAGGTGAGGCAACATACGGATTTAGGTCAAGTACCGACACAGGTGCAACCATCGCAGTGCTGGTTGAAGGAATAATGTCCCTTGTTTGGGACGAGGCATTGTCCTGGTCCTTGGAAAATAAATAAATGACCACATAGAGAAAACAGCATACCGTCAATATCATAGACAAACGCTGGGCCAAACGGATCAGAGGTAAAGTTAATATATTTACCATATATGCTTTTTATTATAGCTGTTGAAAATTAATTCTAAAGGAAAAGATAAAATTTCTTTTAGTAAAAACCCTGTCATTCCCGCAAAAGCGGGAATCCATAAAAATCATTTGTTTAAATCTTTTAACATGCTTTCACGGTTGAGGCCGATCTTGGACATTGCTTCCTGAGGATTTAAAGCGTAGAAACGGCAATACGTGGTGATCTCTTTGATGGTGTGAATATCCTTATCATCCAGGGTCTTGAGCACAGCCGCCCGAAGCCAGGTTTCATTGATGATATCGCGCGGCTTCAAGCCAGCCTCCTGGGCCAGACGGTCACGATAAACAGTGCTGGGAGAAACAGCCATCACATGATTTTGACTATAATTATATTTAAACACCTGCGACAATAGCACCTTGCTTGATTCCATGCCGCTGGTCTCGGAAACCTCATCGATCACACGATACAGTTTCTCATTCACATGGTATCGCTTAAGGATAATAAAGACATCGATCAAATTGATCAGCACATCCGGAACATTCATCGGTTCATTGTGTAAACGCGTGATGGTCTCACGGGCGGAAAGCGCGTGCATGGTGCCCATGCAGTACTTGCCGATATTGACTGCCGTGATCATGTCCCTGGCCTCTTCGCCGCGGACTTCACCTACGATGATACGTTCCGGCCGCATGCGCAGGCTGTTTTTAACAAGGTCTGAAAGGCTTAGTTCATCGTCAGTTTCCAGACGAGAACAGCTGTCTTCCATAAAAGTATTTAATTCCAGCGTATCTTCGATCACGACTAAGCGGTCCTTTTCAGGGACAAAGCTCAACAAAGCATTAAGCAAGGTGGTCTTGCCTGTGCCAGGGCCCCCGGAAATGATGATATTGGCCGGCCTGATCGACAGCCCCTCCATATAAAGCCATAACTGCCCTGCCGCCTCATAGCTCATCGTCCCTCGACGGATCATGTCGATGATGCTCATAGGGTCCATTTTAGCCTTGGTAATGGTCAGCTGAACACCCAAGGGAGAGGTGATGATATTGACACGTCCGGCGAGATTGGCCAATTCTAAATTCGCGATCTTATGGAAAGACTTTCTGCCGGCAAAGACCAATAATTTCTGGACAAAGTTATCCAGCTCTTTTTGGTTTTGAAAACTTTTATTGGCCGCGATAAATCCTTTTTGGGAATGATGGATATAGATGGGCTTTAAGGCATTGATGATAATATCTTCGATCTCAGGATCGTAAAGCAGGTCTTCGATGATGCCGTAGGACAAAAATTTCTTGATGAAATGGTGCCTCTGTTCTCCGTCAGACAAAGCGTTCGCGAAAAGAATACCATCGCTTTTTAACACCTCATCCAGTTCCTGTTTCGTAAGCCTCTGCCTGTCTTCATCAGAAAGCATCAGGGACATTTTGCCGGCGAGCTTCTCTAAAAGCAGTGTTTCCAGTTCGATCTGATCGTTTTTGTTCATGCATCCTTCTTAATCATTTTTCTGATGGTATTCGTCCAAAAGCCGCCGGATATCGGTGGATGAATTCTTGGCGATCTGGGAACAAACAAAGATCAACAGCGAAAGCTGCCAAACCTGGTCAGGCCCAGAGATCAATCCCGCAGAGGTGTTTTCTTCTCTCTGCATGCGATTGCCGTAAAATCCAATAGCGTCATCTATTTTACCTTCAAAAACGTTCAAAGAGAAAATTTTATTATCATATTTCATGGAAGGAAGAGTAACTCCTCTGACCATCAAAAAATTGATCATGGCATCTTCCTTAAACGAACTCTCGCCTTCAAGATTGAAGCCCTCCAGTTGAGGGATGTTTGGCGGCAGGATCAGGGACGGACGATGGACAAGCACTTCCCCGGTACGCACCACGGTATCGCCCTGATTGATCGTTGAAGGCGACAAAAGAATGTAAGGAACATGTGTTTCGCTGAAGGTCTGCAGGCCTATGACCCTTGAGCGGACAATGTTCGTTTCCCGTAAAGCCTGTTCCCAAGCAGATTGTGCGTCCATATAATTAAATGGCGGAGAGGGTGAGATTTGAACTCACGGTCCGACTTACGCCGGACAACGGTTTTCGAGACCGCCGCATTCGACCACTCTGCCACCTCTCCTATATTATAAATTATTTATTCACAAATACTTACGAAATATATAATTTTGACTAATTTTTATAATTTCGGCACGGGCCGTGCCGAAATTATCTGAAACCCCCTATACAGCCATGACAACCGCCCAAATTGTAAATATCACACCTTGAGAATGAGAGCTCTTCTCTTAATCAACATCCTGTAAGTCTTCAATAAATTTCCGTTCTTTCTGGATTTCCAGCCGTAACTCTTCTTCAGAAGGTAAAAATTTCAAATATTTTGAAGCAAATAGCTGCTTACTTTCCTTCAAGACTGAATATTTAGCAACCGCCTCACCCTTATCCGAACAAAGAATCAAACCAATTGTAGGATTGTCACCCTTAACCTTAAAACGATCTTCAAAAAGACGAACATAACCATCCATCTGCCCAATATCACTGTGGGTTAATTTGCCGATCTTCAAGTCAATCAAAAGAAAACATTTAAGTATAAAATTGTAAAATACCAGGTCAACATAAAAATCGTCCTCATCAAAACGAATATGTTTCTGCCGAGCGACGAATGAAAAACCTCTCCCAAGCTCTAACAAAAATGACTGTAGGTTATTAATAATCGCCTGTTCGAGGTCTTTTTCATGCAAATTTGGAGTATCCGGCAAATCCAAAAACTCCAAAACAAACGGAGATTTAAGCGTATGAATGGGAGCCAAAGACTCTCCGGCCAGCCGTTTTCTATTTATAGACAATAGCCCCTTACTACCTTTGTTTTTAAGAATACGCTCATAGTAAGCCGTCTGTATTTGACGTTCAAGTTGTGACTTTCCCCAACCACATTCAGCAGCTTCTATTTCATAAAAATCTCTTGCTTGTGGATTTGACACCCGCATTAATGCACGGTAATGGGACCATCCAAGGTTTGATTTAAAACCTGCGGGAACCGCCAATTGGTCACCTAATGGGTGACTTTTCTTTGAGTTCTTAAATAGGTCACCTTTTGGGTGACCTATTTCACGAAGCCGATGAAGATAAGCCTGATAAAAAGTCCTAAAATATTTAAGATTCGTAACAGAAAATCCTTTACCATACCTTTCAGTCAGTCGCTTGGATAGATTTTTAATAACTTGAGAACCGTATTCTGCCCTTTCTTTTCCCTTCTGCAATTCCTCAATGATCTCCTTGCCAATCAACCAATAGGCGACAACCATACTAGAATTGACCGACTTAACAACATTAGCACGGGCCTGTTCCAAAATAAAAACAACCCGTTGAAATAGGGAATCTCCATCTATTTTTGTTATATCATTCCTTTTTGTGCTCATCCGTTAAGCCTCTAATTAATTTAAAATCTCTACCGCTTTGCGCTTATGTTCCGGTGATAAATCCGCGTACACTCCAATTTAACAATCCAAAAAAAGCATGCCCACCTCTATACCACGCGGCACGTTTTTCCCTTCATATAGCAGAATCTACAAAAAGAGCCCTGTAACATTCTTTATAAATATGGCAGGTATGAGACGAGAGGGACTTGACAAATCCCACAAAAGAATACTCCGGGATCGCCCACGCCAAAAGCAGCGAAACAATGAATAACGTAGCTATAAGCACCGCGCCGAATGTCACCATATAATGCGCCTTTAAGACACTGTTATCAGATTCATAGATCGTATGGGCTGTTAAGACCAGGTGCATGGCAATGGTAAAAGAAATGCCGAACAAAAAATAAGGCTGCAATGAAGCCCCGCGGCCCAGGATCAATGCGATCACATACAAAATGATCAAAAAAATCGTATAGATCGGCACCACATATCCGGCTGGTTTAAAGAACGTGATCACTTTCTCAACCATCGCATTACCGGAATCGTAAACATTCTTAAAATCATAAACAAAAAGATTCAAACCAACATAGGTACCTGCACCCCATAGCACCCAAGCCTCTTTGTTCACCGGCAATGATAGTAATTGAGTTTGGAAAGCAATGACTGAGGCAACAACCAGCGGCAGTATCAAAACAAAGACGATAATTTTAATAATGACCCAAAAAATATCTTTCAAAAAAATTCTCCAAATATGACTCCCCTCTTTTTAATAAAGAGGGGCTGGGGGAGTTTTTCTAACGATGCTTAATAATTTCTAAGCCTCCCATATAAATTCGTAAAGCTTCAGGAATGACCACATTTCCCTCAGGCGTCTGATAATTCTCCAGGATCGCAACCAGGGTGCGCGGCAAGGCCACACCGGAACCGTTTAAGGTGTGCACAAATCCTTTTTTCTTGCCGTCCTTGCCCTTGTAAGAGATATTCCCCCGCCGGGCCTGAAAATCCTCAAAATTTGAACAGCTTGACGCCTCCAGCCATTTATCCATTCCCGCGGCATACACTTCAATATCGTAACATTTGGCCGCGGCAAAACTCAAATCCCCGCTCGCTAAAAGCAAGACCCGGTATGGGATCTTTAAAATCTCAAAAACTCGTTTGGCATTACCCAACAAAGATTCCAATTCCTGATAAGAAGTTTCCGGTTTTACAAATTTGACCAATTCCACCTTATCAAATTGATGGATGCGCACAAGCCCACGGGTGTCCTTGCCATAGGAACCAGCTTCCCGACGGAAACACGGCGTATACGCCGCATAATAAATCGGCAATTCCTCTTCACTGAGCATTTCATCACGGTGAATATTAGTGACAGGAACCTCGGCCGTAGGTATTAGATAAAGCTCATCGGTTCCCAAGCGGTACATATCATCCTTCATCTTGGGCAGCTGGCCGGTGGCTGTCATGGAAGCGGTATTAACGACGACAGGCGGCGCCATTTCACGATAGCCGTGCTGGCTGGTATGAAGGTCCAGCATAAAATTATACAAAGCCCGTTCAAGCCTGGCGCCCAGGTCTTTATACAGGATAAAATTCGAACCGCTTAATTTCGTCCCCCGTTTAAAATCAATGATATCCAGCGATTCGGCGATCTCGATATGCGTCTTTGGTTTGAAATTAAAAGCAGGTTTCTCACCCCATGTAGCTACAATTTGATTAGCTTCCATCCCGCCCGGAGGCACTGATGCATGGGGAATATTAGGGATAAACAGCACAATGTTCTGGATCTGCTCATCCATGACCTTGACCTGCGGTTCAAGGGCGCTGATCTCTGTCGCGATCGATTTCATGGATTCAATGATAGGTTTGGGGTCTTCTTTGGCTTTGATCAATCGGCTGATCTCATCATTGGCCGCGTTCTTCTTGGCCTTTAATTCATCGATCCTGACGATCAATTGACGACGACGGACGTCCAACTGGAACAACGCATCCAAGTCAACAGTCACCCGCTTGGCCGCCAAAGCAGCCTTAACCTTGTCCGGATTTTCACGTATAAATTTCAAATCAAGCATATTATTTGTGTCATTCCCAATATAAAATTACTGTCATTCCCAATATAAATTTACTGTCATTCCCGCGGAAGCGGGAATCCATAACAAAACTTATCTGATTAAGACTGCGACTTGAGAATCAAATCGATTTGCTTTAAAAGCAGTTTGGCTGAAATAGGCTTGGCTAAATAATTCTCGCCTTGTTCAAAACAGTTAATGACATTGTCCGGGCCGGTCAAACTGGTCAAAAACAAAACCGGGATATTCGAGGTATCCAAATGCGCTTTGAGAAGCTTGCACACCTCAGGGCCTTTGATATCCGGTAAATTATAATCAAGGATGATCAGTTGAGGTTTTTGCTCCTTGGCCAATTCAAAACCACTTTTGCCGTCATTGGCCTTAAGAGCTGTATACCCGCCGCTTTCAATGGCCGCGCAAGCCAAACGCTGGTCTACTTCGGTGTCTTCAATGACCAGAACCTTAATGTGCTTCTGCAATGTTTTAGGCTTAAAAATAGAAAAAACTTTATCTAACATGATGAAGTATCGTAGCGCAGGGACAGGCGGGTGTCAACATTTCCCCATCTTTTGTCATTGCGAGGAGGACTTAGCCTATATTATTTCAAAGTTCTTATTGTACTTGAGGCCCTTATCAAACGTATGCGTCTTTAAACTCCGCGCCCCACCTATCTCCCCAAAAAGCGCATCATTAAAACTAAAGCCTTTGGCGCTCTTGGCCAGCGCCAAATGGATCGCCACTTCTTGCTCACAGTTAAATTGTCCAATTTTAAGAGTGTCTTCAATGGCGGACAGAGCTTTTTCCTTTGAGAACTCATAACCCGTAGTTAAAACATAATAAGTTTCCATAATAACTCCATAGGCGATAAAAATTTCTTTAGAGCTATGCTTTTTGATCAGATTTCTGGCCTTAGTGGCCATTTCTATATTATCTACGGTAATAATACGAACCAAAACATTAGTGTCTACCGCGATCTTCATTTTTTTGGACTCCAAGCTTCTTGCCGAATTTTATTAATTTGTTCATTGGTGAGTTTTTTGGATGATACATTGCGGTATTTATCCGACAGATCATCAATAGTGAACTTGGAACTGGCCGCCAATTCGATGTGACCGTTTCTTTCTTGAAAAACCACACGGTCCCCAGGGTTTAGCCCAATGTAGCGAAGAACTTTGATCGGCAAAGTAATTTGCCTTTTTGACGTTAATTTCGATTCCGAAATGACCATATGAAGACCTCCTTGTTCTATAACAAGGATATCATGATCTTCTTCAAAAATCAATTTAAAGTTACCAGACCTCCGATCCTCGTCTCTTCCCAAAACTCTCTTCCTTTTGAATATTAACTTTATTCACACTAGCTAATAAGCTTTTCAATGAAAGTTTCCTTTTAGTCAGAGGCTTACGATAACGACTCCTAGAAGCTTTAAGATCAATATCAATATTGACCTTACCCCTTAAAGATCGAATATTTTCGATCTTCCTTTTTCTTATAAATTCTTTAAGTGCTAAAATAATGGCTGAATTTTTTGTTTTAATCTGGGTGAATTGTTGGATCTCAACAATTAAATCTTTAGGCATATCTAT